>JBAXXU010000065.1:0-24461 GCA_037127735.1 Bacteroidota bacterium | reverse complement strand
CCCATCGGGACAATATATCGGTAGAAAAGAAGTTGCAGTTTAACCCAAAAGTCCCTTAGGGACGCAATGGAATTTAGCCGGACAATAATGATTAAAAACAAACAACTAAAAATAATAAAGGTTTATCAACACACAGGAAATTCAGAACGAAAATTGTCAGGATTACGACAACCGGAGCTTAAAAATATTATCTTAGTAAATATTATTTTGTTCTTTTCAATTGACTCCATCTAAACATTTCATTATCCTTAACTGATAGAATCACCAAAGTATGAAAAAATCTATTTGTGTCTTGTCACTCATCTTACTGTCAATGAAACTAATGTCAGCAGTTACTCCATTTGCAAAATGGACAAAAACTGAACTGGTTCTTGATAATGGTATAGTTCAGCGGACTATAAAACTTCCTTCAACTGAAGGAAATTTATTAACAACTTCATATAAACCGGTAAATGGGGATTTTAATTATTTTCTAAATAAAAATCCGGATTTTCAGTTTGAAATGAATGAAATAGTTTATTCAGGCAACAGCGGCTGGAGCCTTGTTAATGTTCATATAATTACTGATACAAATCAGGGAGAAGGAGCAGCAGTGACACTCATCAGTGAGGATAAGAAAATAGAACTTACTCTGGAATATTTATTGTATCCTAATTCCCCGGCTATCCGTAAAAGTCTTATTGTTAATAATTTAACAGATAAAGCTGTAAAGTTGGAATCAGTTGATGTAGAGAAGTTCGAAGTTCCGGGTTATTATCCTGTTACTTATAGCTGGATATATCACGATTACGGAAGGAGACGATTCATAGGTCCTTATGAAGGAGGTAAGCAGGATGCCCTGATTATTGTTCACGATATGAATACTGAACAGGGAATTGTCCTGGGAAATGAAGCAACAGGGGTAATGAAACACACGTCAGTCTTCTGGGAAGCACAGGAAATCTGCATCGGTCTGACTCATAAAAATGCGCTCTTCCCGTTCCGAAAATGGATAGAAAAAGGAGAATCATTTGAAACGCCACAGGTTTTCACAATGGTTTATAATAATCAGAAAACACCCGATGAAATTCTTAATATTGCTATTCCCGATTTTGTTCGTAAATACATGGGAATACGTCTCTCTGAGCTTAAGGAGAAACCTACTTTTGTGTATAACACCTGGGAGCCATTCTATAAAAATATAAATGAGAAACTTATAATGGAGCTGGCTAAAGCCGCTGCTGATGCAGGCATGAAGGAGTTTATTATTGACGACGGATGGCAGGATAGTTATGGTGACTGGGGTATCGACATGAAGAAATTCCCCAACGGACTTAAACCGGTCTTTGATTATATTAAATCGCTGGGTATGAAACCCGGCCTCTGGGTTAGTATTGGAAGCGCTGCTCCATCGAGTAAAGTTTACCGGGCACATCCTGAATGGTTCGTGGTTGATAAGAACGGTAATCATACCTCTTTGCATGCACCCGATGATAAAGAAAAATTCACTGCCTGTTTCGGAACCGGGTGGTATGAGTATATTAAAGATATTCTGCTTAAACTATCTGTTGACTATGGTCTGGAATATTTCAAGCTCGATTTTGCAGTTGTAACAAGCGCTTATACTTATGATCATACACAATCGGGTTGCTATTCAACAAATCACCCGGGTCACAAAGATCATAACGAGTCGCTGTTCACAAATTATGAACGTCTCTGGCAGCTCTTTGACGAACTTCATGCTGCAAAACCAAACTTGTTTATTGATTGTACTTTTGAAACTCTGGGAGGAACACAGCTGATTGACTATGCCCTGGTGAAACATGCTGAAGGTGACTGGCTCTCCAATTTCGAAGGTGCAGCCGGCGAGAAGACAGATATCAGGATCCGGAATATGGCATGGTGGCGTTCGCCTGCTATGCCTGCCACAGCGCTGGTAATCGGAAATCCGCAGATGCAGGACGCGGGATGGGAGACGCACATTAAATCAATCGCGGGAGCTTTGCCGATTATGCTAGGCGACCCAAGAAAACTTTCGGGAAGCGATCTGAAGAAATACCGTGGTTATGCCGACTGGCTCCAGCAGATGGAAAGTAAATATAATATTATGAGTTTTCGTCAGGATATGCCCGGGTTTGGGGAACCAATGGAAGGAATGTGGGATGGGTTCCAGCGCATAAATACTGAAACAAAAAGCGGTGGCATTGTTGGTGTTTTCCGCCATGGAGCTGTTGACACAAAACGGATAGTCACAGTAAATTACCTTGATCCGGCAAGAACCTACCTGGTGAGTTCAATGGATGGGGAAATTGTAGCCACATTATCAGGAAACGAGCTCATTACAAAGGGATTTGATGTGAATCTTGAAGGACTATATTCCGGGGATCTGTTTGAGATAAGTGTCAAATAAGTGCTACCTTTTTCTAACTGTTCTGCACGGTTTTCATGGCAGTCATAATCGAACCTCAACCTTATTTCTTTTGCAATCAAAAGCCGTATGTCATTTGCTGATAAAATGTGTAGATGAGTTGATCACAATGGGAATACAGCCAAAAATAGTCCGATTGTTTGATAACGCAATTACAGGCGGGGATAACGGTGTTTTTGTGGTGTTTTTGATGGTGCAAATAGTTTTGGGGAGGATTATTAAAAGAAGGAATTATCGGTAATTTGATTTTAATAAACCAATTGAATACATTTACCCTGAAAACGGTCTAACTATTATAGTATTTATCGGGATGTTACCCAACATGATAAAAAACGATGACAACGACAAAAGGCAGAGAAAACGAGACATAAAGGAGTAATAACAAATTCAAAAAAAGAAGGTCAAAAATGCGACAATAAAAGGGTAAAATTATGTGCAGTACATGGATCTGCAGCACAAGGTGTTCAACAACCATTCGAGATTTCAATGCACCCTCTTTTGCCGGCAACCTACTTTCTTGAAGTTATTCAACGCAAAAAAGAAATTTAACCATTCAAAATCATTAGAAATTAATCAATTATGAAGAAGAATTTACTTATTGTCAGCAAAGTAATTTTCTTACTATTTACTTATTGCTTCCTACTTCTTACTGCTTCTGCCCAGACACCTCAAAAAATGAGTTATCAGGCAGTTATCCGTAATAATAACAACCAACTTGTACCCAACCATGCAATCGGGATGCAAATAAGCATTTTGCAAGGTTCTCCCGGTGGCACAGCAGTTTATACAGAAAAACAAACCCCAAATACCAATGCCAATGGATTGATTACTATAGAGATCGGTGGAGGAATTGGGTTTGATGCAATTAATTGGGCAAACGACATATATTTTATTAAAACGGAGACTGACCCCTTGGGTGGTACAGACTACACGATTACAGGCACAAGCCAGTTGTTAAGTGTGCCGTATGCCTTGCATGCAAAAACTGCTGAAAACCTATCTAAGGGAATTACCGAAACCGATCCTGTCTTTGGAGAATCAGCAGCAAAAGTTATTACATCAACCAACATAACAAATTGGAACACGGCTTATGATTGGGGCAACCACACCGGTCTGTATCGTCCAATAAGTTATGTGCCGGCATGGAGTGAAATTACAAGTAAACCAACATTAACAACAGTTGCCACGAGTGGGAGTTATTCCGATTTAATAAACCTGCCAACCCTTACAAACGGTACAGTTACAAGTGTTACAGGGACATCACCGATAACCGTGACAACAGGTACTACTACCCCTGTTATAAGCATGACTCAGGCAAACGGAACTGCAAATGGTTACCTGAGCAGTACCGACTGGACAACTTTCAATAATAAAAGTTCGTTTGATGGTACGTGGGTAAGCCTTTCAGGGAAACCAACATCTATTGCAGGTTACGGAATTACAGATGCTGTTGCCACCACCGGCAATCAAACAATTGCCGGTAATAAAACATTTAGCGGTACAACTACTGTCATAACTCCTGTAAATGCGACCGATGCCGTAAACAAAGCCTATGTTGATGCAATAATTGAACAATTATATGCTCAAGGTGCATTAAGAGTCAAAGATAATGATGGTAATTATTATAACACAATTAAGATTGGGAATCAGATTTGGATGGCAGAAAACCTAAAAACAACCAAGTATCGTAATGGCGATTTAATAGGAACAACATCTACTCCTGCATTAGATATATCAGGTGAAACTGAACCCAAATATCAATGGGCAAATGATGGCAATGAAACTAATGTAGCGACTTATGGCAGACTGTACACTTATTATGCTGTGGTTGACAGTCGTAGTGTATGTCCTACCGGTTGGCATGTACCCACCGATGCCGAATGGACAACTTTAACAGAATACCTTACGAACAATAGTTATGGTTACGAGGGCAGCGGAGACGACATAGCCAAATCAGTAGCAGCAACATCGGGTTGGACTACAGACCCAACAGCAGGCACTGTTGGCAACGACCAGACAAGGAACAACAGCTGTGGATTCACTGCCCTTCCGGGTGGCGCCCGTAGCAACGATGGTACATACCAGAGCGTTGGAGACATCGGTTTCTGGTGGAGTTCTACACAGTACGAAACTCCAGCTGCCTACTATTGGCAGATATATTACAATTTCTACTATGTGCTCAGGAACCACATCAGTAAGCTATATGGTTTCTCTGTTCGCTGTTTGCGGGATTAGGTTATCTATTTGCCAATTAGTCTGTTTAAACAATACCACGAAGTTTACCCTGCCTGCCACGTATGGAGGAACGACTGTACCGGGGTTGAGCTTGCTCTTTAGGACGGGCAAAAATAATGGAGTGTAACGAACATAATATTATTATAAAACAATAAAATCAGAAGACTATCATGAAACACTCAGTCATACTTTTTCTCGTATTTGTATTAAGTCTGCAATTAACATTTGCTCAAAAACCACGAGCTGTTATCAACCTTAACGGCACATGGGAGTTCGATCAGACAACGAATGCCTTTCCTCCTGAAAAATTCACAAGGAAAATTCCGGTACCCGGATTAATCCATCTGGCCGAACCTAAAATTGTTGAATATGATAAATTCTTTAAACGTCCGGGCAAACCGGAATCTAAAGAGCAATTCAATCTTTATAATCTCGATTATACACCCCGTTACAGCTGGTACAAGAAAACCGTTTTTATTCCCGTGGAGCTTGAGAACACCGAAGGGATGATAACAATAAAGAAAAGCCAGTATGTAACCCAGGTATATATTAATGGTATGGATTTGGGTACTTCAATGGCTTGTTATACTCCAATAGAATTTCCTGTTAATAAAGCTATTAAATTTGGAGCAGAGAACGAAATACTTATTAAAGCAGGTGAAAGGATATGGCTTCCGGCTGAAGCGGCAGGCGGTACCGATAAGGAAAAAGAACACTATCTTCCCGGAATTTGGGATGATGTTTTGCTTTCATTCACAGGAGATATAAGAATTAACAGGCTTCTTGTTCTCCCTTCAGTAGCAAATAAAAACCTTACAGTAAAAGCTCAGGTCAGGAGCCTTATCCCTGCCCAGATCTTCTATGGAGACCCAATGACCGATTCAGTAAATCTGGAGGTAGTTATTACTGAAAAAGTATCAGGGAAAGAGGTTGCAATAGGGAAGAGAAGCTTTTCCGCTAAACGGGATAATCTTACCGAAATGACAATGGAAATTCCTTTTACTGAATTTACTTCCTGGACCCCGGAGAAACCATTTCTTTATACAGCTACCGCAAGGCTTAAATCAGGGAAAGTTGTTTCAGATGAATTAAGTCATCAGTTTGGTATGCGCGATTTCACAACTAAAGGGAAGTTCTTCTACCTTAATGGTGAAAAATATTTTCTTCGCGGCACAAATATCACCCTTCAACGGTTTTTTGAAGACCCCGACTGCGGAAATCTGGTATGGGATAGAGAATGGGTTAAGAAACTTCTTGTAAATTATCCCAAGCAGCTGAACTGGAATTCAATGCGGATATGCGTAGGTATTGTACCTGATTTCTGGTACGACATTGCAGATGAATATGGATTGTTATTTCAGAATGAATGGCTCTACTGGCAGAACCACGGATGGGATGACCAGATCAGGAAAGAATACACCGACTGGGTATGGACCGATGGTAACCATCCAAGCATCGCGATATGGGATGCCATTAATGAAAATACCGATATGTTTATCGGGAATGCTCTTATTCCTGAACTAAAAAAGCTCGATCCGACACGTGTATGGGATGCAGGATATATGAGGGAGGGTCTTATGAAAACTGATGAAATGGATGAACCACATCCCTATGAAGGTCGTATTATCGGTAACCGGCCGGGATCGGATAAAACCTCCTATCCCCTGGGTAATCTCGATTATAAACCTCAAGCACTAAAAATGATTCAGGAGTCAGCTGTTCCTCAACTTGCAAATGAATATGGCTGGATATGGTTGTGGCGCAACGGATTGCCAAGCAAACTTACTGTTGATGTTTATAATTATTATCTCGGAGCCAACTCCTCCCCGGCTGAAAACCGCGAGTTGCAGGCATACGATATGCAACTCGAAACAGAGTGGCTTCGCTCTGAGCCTGAACTGGCAGGTGTACTTGCATTCTGCTATCTCGCTAATAACTATGGTTATACCGGCGACTGGTTTATGGATAACATCAGTGATCTTAAACCTATGGCGACACTGCAATGGTTTGTACATGCTTTTGCACCTTCAGCTGTATTTATTAACTTAACCGATGAACGATATGTTAAGCAGTCAATTCCGCATCAACCCCGGGAAAAATTATCCTTTAAACTTGCAAAAATCAACGACATTGACAAAGAAGTCACTGGAAAGGTGACTTTGAAAATTCTTAACAGTGATGGGAAAACAGTTACAAAGAAGAGCATGCAGGTAACTCTTGTTGCATTTGATCGTTCATCTTTTGAAGTTGAAATGGAGCTGCCTGAGAAACCGGGCGGTTATTTGATGTTGGCAGAGTTTTTGCCTGAGGGAAATGAGAATCCGGTTATATCACGTCGTTTTCTGAAAGTTGGAATAACTGCTGAATATAAATATTTTAACATGCAACCTGCTGAATTGAAATAATGCAAGTATCTTATATATATAAGAAACATATACATATAACTAATTTATATATAGTAATCATGAACCGAGCATGTTTAACAATAAACACAAACTTGCATGAACAAAATCAACATGCGAGCTACATCCGACCTATTAAAAATAATTTTGTACGGATGAAAAGGCATTTGATTTTCTTATTGTTTTTTTTGGTCTTCCATACCTTATTGGCTTCAGCCAGGGAATACCATGTTTCAGTAAAAGGAAGCGATACCAACGATGGTTCTGCTTTGAAACCATTTAAAACAATCTCGGCTGCTGTGCGGTTTGCCTTTCCCGGCGATACTATAACAGTACATGCCGGAACATACAGGGAATGGATTAATCCGATCCGTGGAGGAGTTAGCGACTTAAAAAGAATTGTTTACCGGGCAGCTTCCGGAGAAAGAGCTGAGATAAAGGGATCGGAGATAATTAAAGGTTGGAATAAAGAGAAGGAGGGTATCTGGAAGGCAGTTATTCCAAACTCATTTTTTGGCGATTACAATCCATATCAGGATTCTGTTTTTGGCGACTGGTTTGACAGAAGGGGAAGGATACACCATACCGGTGAAGTATTTCTTAACGGTAAGTCGCTATACGAGAAAGAGATTCTTGCTAAAGTTCTTAACCCGGTTCCCGACAATAAAATAAAGGATCAGGAAGGATCAACTTATACATGGTATTGTGAAAGTGATGCGGGTAACACAACAATATGGGCAAATTTTCAGAAATTCAATCCGAATAAAGAACTTGTTGAGATATCTGCACGCAGAACTTGTTTTTATCCCGACAAACCCGGGATCAACTATATTACTATCAGCGGATTTCATATTAGCCAGGCTGCAACTCAATGGGGGGCGCCAACTGCCGAACAGATCGGAATGATTTCAACCAACTGGAACAAAGGCTGGATCATTGAAAACAATGTGATCAGCGATTCCAAATGTTCCGGAATAACTCTTGGGAAAGAACGCGGAACAGGACATAATGTATGGTCTGCAGATAGCGGGAATGTAAATAACGATGGGAACATTCATTATATTGAGGTAACCTTCAGGGTCCTCAGGAATGGCTGGGACAGGGATCATACAGGTTCTCATATTGTCAGGAACAACACTATTTTCAACTGCGAGCAGACCGGTATTTGTGGTAGTATGGGTGCTGCATTCAGTACAATAGAGAACAATCATATCTATAATATCTGGACAAAAAGGCAGTTTAACGGCGCCGAGATCGGTGGCATCAAGTTTCATGCTGCAGTTGATGCAGTTGTAAGGAACAACAGTATTCACGACTGCGGCAGGGGTTTATGGTTCGACTGGATGACCCAGGGCACCAGAATATCATGTAACATTCTGTATAATAACGATCTGGAAGATCTCTTCCTTGAGGTTAACCATGGCCCGTTTATAGTTGATAACAATATCTTATTATCACCCTTTGCCATCAGAACCCAATCCGAGGGTGGAGCTTATTTGCACAATCTGATTGCCGGTGCGGTTTTTACGTGGCCTGAACCTAATCGGTTTACACCCTATTTTTTACCGCACTCTACCAATATTGCAGGACTTACTACAATTTTCGGCGGTGATGACAGATTTTATAATAATATTTTCGTTGGCATAGGGAACAAATCAGCCATTAACAGTAAATCCAATCATGGAACAGAAGGGTATAACAATGCAAAACTTCCCGTCTGGATGAGCGGGAATATATTTTATTACGGGGCTAAACCTTGTGAAAAAGAGAAGAATTTCATTGAATCTTCAGCCTTTAATCCGGAAGTTAAACTCGTGGAAGAAGGAGATAATGTTTATCTGAATCTTACATTCGATGAGGAATATTATAATCATAAAGGGGAATTGATAACCAGTGAGTTATTGGGTAATGCAAAAATACCTGATGCCAGGTTTGAAAACGCTGATGGTACATCCCTGATACTTGACAAAGACTACTTTGGTAAGTCTCGTTCACCTGAAAATGTAATTGCCGGCCCTTTTACCGGGTTGGATAAAGGAAAATTGGTTTTAAAAGTGTGGTAGTCAATTTAACTTTATACCGCAGGAATTACAGGCTTGGTTTTCCCTTTACAAAACAGTTGAAATAACAGGTAAAAAGATTATCATTGCACTTGATCCGATCTCGGTGAATGTTATTATTATGAATTTTTAAAAAAGTAAGTTATGGAGTTTTTTCATTCTCTTTTCGATTGGTACATGGCCAATCTGAATTATTTTACGATAGCTCTTCTGATGGCAATAGAAAGTACGTTTCTCCCTTTACCATCGGAGGTAGTGATCCCATTTGCAGCATACAAAGCCGGTCAGGGAGATCTCAATATATTTATTGTCGTTTTGTCCGGTACGATAGGAGCCCTGAGCGGATCTTTGATAAATTATACGCTTGCATATTACCTTGGTCGTCCGCTGGTTTACAAATTTGCAGGTTCGAAGTTGGGAAAAGTATTTCTTTTATCGAAGGAAAAGATTGTGCATGCTGAAGAATACTTTATCCGGAATGGAAGAACATCTACATTTATCGGACGCCTGGTACCAGGTGTTCGTCATCTTATATCAATTCCGGCGGGATTAGCAAAGATGAGCCTTCGCGATTTCATGCTGTTTACTTTTGTAGGAGCCGGTATCTGGAATATTATTCTTGCAATTATCGGGTTCTATCTATATGAAATAAGGGAACAGATATTCCCATATATCGGACATATTCTGCTTGCTCTTGGTGCAATATTTGTTATTTACCTTATAGTTAAGGCAAGAATAGAAAGAAAAAAGTCTTAGTTTTTCTCTGATCCATTAGTTCAATAATCCGATAGATTAAAGTTTCGTGCAAAGGCACAAAGACGCAAGGTATTGATAGTTCCAGGGATGGTATCAGTAATTTGTGAAGCAGTAATTGCTTCTGTAATATATTGATAATGATTTTGTTATAAAAGGTTGACAGACTATTTCAGTTGTTATGCCGGTTATTAAGCGACCATACCACATATACAATAATTACTCCAAAAGTGATTAGCAGAAATACAGGGAGGAAAGCTTTTCCTAATCCTGCTGAAGTTCCAATAGCAGTTTTAATTGTCTGATAACTAATGAATGAGAAGATAATCAGGATTACTGTTTTAAGAATTCTTATAAGCCTCGTTGCCATCCTGTATTGGGTAGGAGCGTTTTCAGGTGTAATCTCAACAGGGAAATTATATATTTGTGGAAATGCCTCCAGAATTGTCATGAGCAGATACATAAACAATGATGTTACCGGAAGTATCCATAATGTTGACCTGCTGCCAAAACCATCGGGTAGGCCGGCACTGTTGAAGTGGGTTGGAATTGTTACCGGCAACTCTTTATAATACACAAGTGGTATTACAATCTGAATAAGAAGAAAAAAGAAAGCAATTAACTCTATTGCCCAGTCGAGAGCTGTACGGCTGATCTTTATTTTTGGCTTGTTGTTTTTGATATTTGTATTCATAATAAGTTATGGTTGTTTTTTTCCAAAATACGGATTTTCAGAGACAGGAAATGATGATTTGTGTCAGTTTATGGAATTTCATAAACATTCTTTATCTCTTTGAACTAAATCCGGAGAAAAAGCCGGAAGGCACACGGCTATATATTCTGCTCCGCCTTCAAATGGAGTGCTGAACCTTACCCATTCACCTTTCGCTGTCATAATTCCCTGGCCCCCGGTAACAACATACTCTTCGTTTTTTGTTGTGACCTTAAGTTTCCCTTTTAAAACAACAGTATATTCATTGAATTCAGGACATTGGCCAGGTTCCATCCAGCCTTCCGGGCTTTTCATTTGGGCAATACTGACTTCAGATGTTTTACTGTTTACATGCCCGAAAAATTCCATAATAATTTTTTCCTTAGTGCCTGCTGCTTTGATAATTGAAGGTGATTTGAGAAACTGTGCCATTGAATAAACCCACCGGGAAGTTTCCATTTATTGTTTTTCTTTAACTGAAGCAACAAAACCTTCAGTTGGTTTTCATGAAAGCCAAAAATTATATTATCAATTGAGACTGATGGCAGGAAATATTCCTCTGTCTTTAAAAATGCTTCCAATGCCGGAGATTCTTTGCGCATATTTTATTATCGGTTTTTAAATCTGCAATTATTTATTTCATTGTATTTCAGATAAAACTAATTACCACTACTATAAAAGTGATTTTATTCTTTGAATTATCAAAAAAAGGAAATATTATTGTGTCAAAACGACTCAATGACAGTCTTCGATAAACCTATCCCGGGGTTATTTGGTGAATAGTTTTAACCAGACACTGATATTTATTAATGATGAACCGAGCATGTTTAACAAAAAAACTCAAACTTGCATGAACAATATCAACATGCGAGCTCCATCCGACCTATTAAAAATAATTTTGTACGGATGAAACAAAGAAATTCTTTATACCTTTTTAGTATTACTCTTGTCGCTACTTTGGGAGGATTGCTGTTTGGATATGACACTGCAGTCATATCAGGTGCTGAAAAATCTATACAAGTATATCTTGTTAACGGCCTGGGATTAAATTCATGGATTCATGGCGCTACCGTATCAAGTGCATTAATAGGTTGTATAATAGGTGGAAGTATTTCCGGTTGGATTGCATCTGACATTGGCCGCAAAAAAGCACTTTTTATTGCAGCTTCATTGTTTTTCCTTACAGCTATCGGATCAGGGAATCCTGAATTTCTGTTTTTTACGAAAGGTCATGCCTCAATCGGGGTATTGATTATGTTTAATTTTTACAGGATAATAGGAGGAATCGGAGTTGGGCTGGCTTCAGCAGTCTGTCCGATGTATATCAGTGAAATTGCTCCTGCTGATATCCGCGGAAGATTGGTATCAATTAATCAGTTTGCTATTGTATTCGGAATACTGGTGGTATATTTTATCAACTGGGGCATAGCAAAAGGGCAGACTTTGGAATGGATCAACAGTAACGGCTGGAGATGGATGTTTATTTCGGGATCAGTCCCTGCAGGATTATTTGCAATCTTACTATTTTTTGTACCTGAAACCCCCAGATACCTGGCACTTGCGGGAAAGGATGAAGAGGCATTGAAAATCCTGAAGAAAATAAACGGACTGGAGCATGCGAAGGAGATTTTAAAGGAAATTGAATTGACGGTCGGGAAGTCATCCGGCAAATTATTTGCCTATGGTAAACTTGTAGTTATTATTGGCATCTTACTCTCTGTATTTCAGCAGTTTGTAGGAATAAATGTAGCCATGTACTATGCCCCGAGAATATTTGAAAGTATGGGCGCAGCAAAAGACGCTTCAATGTTGCAGAGTGTGGTTATGGGACTAATAAATGTAGTTTTTACAGTTGTAGCTATTTTAACTGTAGATAAATGGGGCAGAAAACCTCTGTTGTATATGGGTTCTGTGGGTATGGCCATTGGGATGTTTGCAATTGGTGCACTTGCATTCTTTAACGTCATTGGCATCCTGACACTGGTATTTATAGTTATTTATACGGCGTCATTTATGATGTCGTGGGGCCCGATTTGCTGGGTACTCATCTCTGAGATATTTCCAAATAAGATCAGGGGCAAGGCAGTCGCAATTGCAGTGGCGGTTATGTGGGCGGCTAATTTTCTAATATCTTCCACATATCCTGCAATGATGGAAATAAGCAGCGGTGGTACCTATTGTTTATATGGGGCTATGAGTGTGTTGTCAATCATATTTGTCTGGAAAATGGTTCCTGAAACAAAAAACAAAACTCTGGAGGAAATAGAAAATATATGGAAAAAGCTGTAGAACATGGAATTAATTAATTTGATATCTTTCTTATTAACCTGAATTATTCACAAATATACTTAAAGCGCTCTTTTCCTTTGTGTTACTTTGTGATGTACTTTGTGTACCTTCGTGGTAAAAAAATATTAAACACTAAGTCGCACAAAGGGTTACACAAAGTCGCACAAAGTTTATGAATAAAAGAAGTTAAATTCTTAAACATTTAAACTATTATTATGGCTGGAATTTTTAACACATTTCGGGGAATATAGCCGGGCTAAGTTCCTCGATTATTATTATGTAGCGCCATTGTCTTACTCAACAATTTCAGCATTGTCAAATCTTTGTGACTGAAAATGACCCCGGCTGCCCCTCACTTTTCTGGCACCTTTACTACCGAAGAATCCCCATCCACCGCTTCCCAGAAGGAACCCGAGAGCATAAAGGCCTCCGTTATTATTTTGAGCATAAATTGTAATTTCTTTGTTAAAAAGCATACCGATAAAGTCAAAAGGAGCAATAAATCCGTGCCACAAACCTCCGAAGAAGCCATAAGTATGTCCTGCCAGACATGCTTCAACTGATTCATTCTGAGCACATCCGGAAAGAATCATTACTGCCGGAAGCAGTATGAACCAAAGATATTTCTGTGAAGTAATAGTTTTCATTCGATACAAGATTTGGTTATACATATATATATCATTTGTAATCATAGTATTATTAAAAGAGTGAAAGGTCAAGAGCTTTTCCTGAGTACCTTTTTTCGTGGTCAAGCAGCCATTTCTTTCTTTTGAGTCCACCACCGTACCCTGTAAGTCTTCCGTCGGAACCGATAACCCTGTGACAGGGAATAATTATAGAGATCCTGTTCATTCCATTAGCATTGGCAACTGCCCGTATCGACTCAGGTTTTCCGAGTGCAATTGATTGTTCGAGGTATGAGCAGGTTGTTCCGTAGGGGATAGTCATGAGTTCTTTCCAGACAGACTGCTGAAATAATGTACCTGGAGTTACCAGTGGTAGCGAGAACTCTTTTCTTACGCCCTTTAAATATTCATTTAGCTGAATTATAAGAGCTTGAAAATGAATACTTTCTCCCTCTTCAATATTAGTTTTCAAATACCTTGCGAGATCTTTATATTCTGTATTCAGCATTCTCCTGTCGCTAAATTCCAGAAGACATATACCATCTTCAACAGCACCGGCAATCATTTCGCCAAGAGGTGTTTCTATTTTAATTGTTTTTATCATCATAAAAAGATATTGGATTCTGGATTGCTGATTGAAATCTGAAATCGGAAATCCGAAATTATTTTTGTAAACTCCCAGAAGAAGATTTAATATATTTAATATTCCTGAACCTCATTGCAGACCAGTCTTCATCAATTGCAACCATTCGTATCCCATGAAGACCTGAATCATTCAGAACTTTCCATCCGTGATCCCGATCGATACCGGAGTTGTATTTCTTTGAAGTTTTTTTCGGGTAACAAAACCATAAAACTCCATCGGCCAGAAGGTTATGCAGGGCAATCGGTGTAAGATGCTCAACCTCTGAAACACTCTTTACAAATAGTATTATGAAATCGTATGGATAACGGGGATCAATTTCCCTGTCAATTTTAACATTTCTGAGTTCGTCAGAGAGTAAAATATTGAAACTTTCTTCAGCATTTATTACTGCTATCCTCTCCTGCCCCTTGTAATTGAGCTTTTCAACCAGATTCTTCATATTATCTCCTGAATTGGATCGCTAATTTAACAAAAAATTGAGAAATCTGCTATAAAGAGCTTACCTTTACAATATCAAAAATGGGGTGCCTTAAAATTACAGGCTGAGATCATACCCTTAAACCTGATCCGGATAATGCCGGCGGAGGAAAAAAGAGTATCACACAAATCAGCTACAATTATTGTCCTCATTTTTTTGATGTTGAAAGCATTTTATTTAGTATTTCTATGAGGAGCTTGTTTTGTATTATTATGTTTATCTGTTTGCATGGTATTTCGCAAGCAATTGTATTTCAGGCTAATGATTCAGTAATAAAGGGCAAAGTTACTGATCTCAGTGGGAAAAGTTTATCCGGGGCCGGTATAACAATTGAAAACACATTGAAGGGTGTTAATACTGATAGAAACGGAGCTTACTCTTTCTCCGGTCTTAAAGATGGGATTTATACACTCCGGTTTACTTTTATAGGGTATGAGACACAAGTCAAAGAGGTAAATCTTATAGGTGAAGAAATATTAAATATCAGCCTTTCAACAAAATCATTCATGACAGAAGAAGTTTTTGTAAATGCCACGAGAGCAGGTGAACATTCTCCGCTGGCATATTCAAACATTACCGGTGAGATGCTGAAAAAAGAAAATACCGGATACGATTTACCTTATTTATTGCGCCTTACTCCTTCGCTTGTAGAGTCTTCTGAAGCAGGGAACGGAATAGGATATACTAGCCTGAGGATACGCGGAACTGACGGAAGCAGGATTAATGTTACAATAGATGGGATCCCGCTTAATGATCCGGAATCGCAGCAGGTTTTTTGGGTTGACCTTCCTGATCTTGCTTCTTCAGTTGAAAACATACAGGTTCAGCGAGGAGCCGGTACTTCTTCGAATGGAGCAGGTGCCTTTGGCGCCACAATCAGTATTCAAACAAAAAATCCTGAAAATGAGCCTTTTGCTGAAGTCAGCTCATCGGTCGGATCCTTTAATACAATAAAGAAAATGGTTTCTGCAGGAACAGGGCTTCCTGGAGGGAAGTTTGCTGTTCAGATGCGCTATTCAGATTTGAAGAGCGATGGTTTCATAGATAGAACTGGTTCGGATCATCGGTCAGCCTATATAAGTGGTATTTACAGGACTGGCAGATCGAGTCTTAAAGCCAATATAATTCTTGGAGAAGAACATACAGGAATAGGTTGGTGGGGTGTTCCGAAAGAGATGCTGACAGTTAACAGAAAATACAATCCGGCAGGAGAATATACCGATGAGGCAGGAATCAAACGCTATTACGACAATGAGAGTGATAACTATATTCAGAATCATTTCCAACTGATTTATGATCTGAAGCTAAGTAAATATATTTCTCTTCATTCTGCCCTGCATTATACTAAAGGCAAAGGCTATTATGAGGAATACAGGGAAGATCAGCCTTTAACAGATTACGGATTACCATCTGTTAATATTGGTGATACAACTATTTCAGAAACCGATCTCATCAGAAGGAAATGGATGTCGAATGATTTTTATGGCCTTGTCTATTCCCTGAAGTATCAGAAAGAACGAATTGAAGTAATAGCCGGAGGAGGAATGAACCTTTATCTCGGTGATCACTTTGGGAAATTAATCTGGATGAGAAATGCCGGGAACCTTGAAAAAGATTACAAGTGGTACCTTAACAGTTCAAAAAAAGGAGAAATTAACCTTTATGGTAAAGTAAATTATTCACTGTCAGATAAAACTACCATATTTGGTGATCTTCAGTACAGGCATATCTTATATAATATGACCGGTATTGATAACGATCTGAAGGATATCGGACAGCAACACATCTTTGGATTCTTCAACCCTAAAGCCGGAGTTTTCTTCTCCCTGACACCAGCCCAGGACGCCTATTTCTCATTGTCAGTTGCTAACCGCGAACCTACCCGTGCTGATTTTAAAGAGGCATCCGGTGACCGGAATTCAACACCTGAGGCTGAAACACTTTATGACATGGAAATGGGATATAAGCTCAGGAGCAGTAAAAGTTCCCTTGCAGTTAACTTATTTGGAATGATTTATAAAGATCAGCTCGTGCCAACCGGTGAATTAAGTAATGTGGGGTATTCGATTATGACAAATGTTGAAAAAAGTTACCGGTTAGGTATCGAGGTCACAGCGGGTATTAAACCGGTAGATTTCATCGACTGGGATATGAATTTGACACTCAGCAGAAATAAGATCCAGGATTTTGTTGAACATTCCACAGACTACAAAACTTCAGAATATTTAAGCAAAAATCTTGGTTCGGTTGATATTGCATACTCGCCTTCAATAATTGGAACCGGCGATTTGGCATTTAAAATTCATCATAGTTTTGACCTGCATCTGATAAGCAAATATGTAGGTAAGCAGTATTTCGACAATACTATGAACCGCGAAAGGGCGATCGCTCCTTACTTCGTTAATAATGTAAGGTTGGATTATGAGCCTCCGATCAGGAATATTAAAGGAGTTGAACTTCAGATTTTAATAAATAATATTTTTAATGCTGTATATGAGAGCAACGCTTACGGAGGTAACTGGTACGAAGATGGTGTCGAGAAGAGCTGGTCGTATTACTTTCCGCAGGCGGGTATAAACTATATGTTTAGATTTGGTGTAAAATTCTGATAATAAAGAAATTAATGATGACAATTTCAACCTGGTTATCAAACAATTACATAGAAGTATTCGGAGCAATTACCGGGATGATATATGTGTTTCTCGAGATCAGGCAAACAATTTGGCTATGGCCGGTAGGAATCATCACATCTACTGTTTATATATGGGTTTTTTTCACCGGTAAACTCTATGCCGATATGAGTCTGCAGGTCTATTATCTGGTTATCAGCTGCCTGGGATGGTGGTGGTGGACACGGAGAATGGGTGACTTAGAGATTAAGGGACGAAGGGACGAAGAGAAAAAGAGATTATTTGTAACTAGATTAAAGCTAAAAGCCGGTTTGATTCTGAGCGCTGTTTTTGTATTTTTATATTTTGTTATGTGGCTGGTTCTTTCAAAGCTAACCGATTCTCCTGTTCCTGAATGGGATTCATTTATTACATCTTTGTCAATAATTGCAACATGGATGCTTGCGCGTAAGATCTATGAACATTGGTACTTATGGATTGTCGTTAATTTGACTGCATCAGTTCTCTTTTTAACCCGTGCGCTCTATCCGACAGTTATTTTATATATTGTGTATGGTATAATGTCGGTTGTAGGGCTTAAGGAATGGAGGAAAACGATAAAGTCGAGTTGACCTCATCCCCCTTCTCCCAGGGTAGAAGGGGGTAACTCAATGATAGATATGGGTTTAACCCCTCCCTCTTGGGGGAGGGGAAGGGGAGAGGTAAAAAAAGGAGAGATAATGAAAAGTGCACATCAAGAAATTTTTAATATACTAACGCAAAATGAATTCTTTTACAGTAATCGTTGCCGATGGGTTGTTCCCGACCCATGAAATACCTCTCGGATACCTTAAAAATGCCGCCAGAATAATCTGCTGTGATGGAAGTGCGGAAAATCTGGTTTTAGCCGGTTATATACCTGACGCAATAGTCGGAGATATGGATTCTCTCACCGAAGATCTGTCAAACAGGTTTGCTGATCGGATATTTCGCGATGACAACCAGGATACAAATGACCTTACAAAGTCAGTCTGCTGGTGTTCGGAAAGTGGATATAAAGATATCGTGATTGTTGGAGCTACAGGTAAGCGTGAGGATCATACAATCGGAAATATCTCGCTTTTAGCAGAATATATAAACGATGTTAATGTGATAATGATAACCGATACGGGGATTTTTCGACCATTCACAGATAGCTGTAAGGTATCATCTTTTCCGGGTCAGCAGGTTTCAATCTTCTCAATTGATCCGGAAACAGAAATTACTTCGGCAGGACTAAAATACCCTTTGAACCATACGAAAATTTTAAACTGGTGGGTGGCAACATTGAATGAAGCTTTGGGAGATTTTTTTACTCTTGAATTCAATCATGGCAGAATCATTGTTTATCTAAAGATTTAAAAAGTCAACAACTACCTCCCTATAACCTCTTTTACAAGATTTATAAGCTGTACCCTGCTTTTCACATTTGTTTTAATATAGATCCGGTGGGTATGATCTTTTACGGTTTGAAGACTGATGAATAATATTTCAGATATTTCTTTGTTACTCAATCCATTGCATATTTCACGCACAATATCTGTTTCTCTTGGTGACACTTCGAATTTTTTACAGAACTCTTCAAGTGACAGCTCCTTTTTGGTTTCATCAGCGAAGGCCGACAGAAGGGTGCCATAATTCAGATATACAGGAAGAAAGGTATTTCCGGCAAAGAAGGTAAAGATGAAAACAATTGCAATGTAGGTTTCTGAAGTATAAATCAGAAGCGGTACACATTGTGCTGCCATCACAAAAATTATTGCGGGAGCTATTATTTTCCTGTCGTAATTGTGAATGATCGACCTTTCTTTCCCCGGAAATAAAATCAATAATGAAGCTGAAAGAGAATAAATGAAATTCATTAACATAAAATAACTCTTTATCAGTGAAACCGGTTTTACCTCACTTGCCTTCGCTATGAAATATCCGACTATAACTATTATTGAAAAATTAAAGAGCAGAAACCAGAATACAAGCCGGTTATTATTTTTTCTTCCTGAGATGCCCGATGAAAACTGTATCAGCATCAACCATGCAAAAACCAGGAATGGCAGCCCAAGGAGCATTGCAATTTCAGAAAACCTTGCAAGTAGTTCAGTGGAAATATACGCGGAAAGAAAAACTTTAATGACAACTTGTCCCCAGATACCGTAGAACCCGAAAGTAAAGATGAAAACCTGGTAATACATGAGTGTTGAGAAGATATCATGGTGGTACCTGATTCTTAATTTCGATGAGAGTACGACGCCTCCGGCAGCCAGGGCAACCGATAAAATAAATATCAGGTAAACAAGATATTGCAACATTCCATAAAGATATATAAAACTATAATAACACAAAGGACAAAAATAACCACTACCAAAGTATTGCACTACATACTTAAGTAGGAAAATTAAAAATCACTACTAAAGTATGAAGCCCGGGAAAAAACATGAACTTACATTTGCCTCATAAATGTTCGTCAATTTTTTAACTGAAAAATTTTTAATTATGGAAACAAGTAATGAATACAAACTAGTCCCCGGTTTTGGAAATAGTTTTGCAACAGGCTGGAGAGTTATGATGGATAATTTTCTAAGGTTATTCCTGGTAATTATCCTTCTGGCAATAGTAACAGCGCCCATGAAAATGTTTAATTTTAACTTTGATATGTCTGATCTGCACGGAGGACCATGGAACTGGGGAGGTGATTGGGGGCATAATCTTTTCAGATTAGGAACCTTCGGAATCTTTGCCGCTTTTTTCGGTTTGATTGCTACGCTATATGCTTTTCTGGTAGCACCTGTATTTGATTATGGGGGAAATATGATTTTTGTACAGGCAGTCAGGAAGACAAAACCAGATTTTGAGTACCTGATAAAAGGTTTTATGGAGAACTACCTGCATATAATTCTTGCAAATCTCCTGGTATTTGCCCTGGTTGTACTAGGATTGTTTGCCCTGATTATTCCGGGAATCATTATCGGATGCCGTCTTGCATTTGTCTCCTATATTATTATGGACAAAAAACTCGATCCTATCGAAGCTGTTGAGATGAGTTGGAAACTTACCAGGGGACATGGCTGGAAAATCTTTTTCATGGGATTTGTATCAATATTCATAGTTCTCTTCGGACTCTTATTAGTTATAGTAGGCATCTTTCCTGCAATAATGTGGATATCAAGTTCATTTGCAGCACTTTATCAATCGGTTCTTAATGAGAAAGAGAAGCCTGCAGAGCAGATAGAAGTATAATCCACCTCTCCCCAACCCCTCTTCCGGGGAGAGGGGTTATATTATTAATATTCTATGGGGACGGGGGGTGAGTTCATTCAGTTACAGGTTTGTTTGAGGTTTTTTGATAAATGATTTGTGCATGAAAGAAAAAAAGCAGTAACTTTATCATTCAAAATTTAATCTGATAAAACATGAAAACAAGATCAATTTTTCTGTTGCTGGCTTTATTAATTTTATTGCCGGGTGTATCAAATGCTCAGCTGGGATTCGTGAGAAATAAACTAAACAAGGCTATTAATAAAGAGGTCGATAATAAAATTGATACAGCAATAGATAAAAGCGAAAGAGATTCGAGGAATAACGCTAAAGAAAATGAACAAAGTGATCAGAATGAATCTGACAAGTCTTCAACCCAGGATAATAGCGGTACCAAAGGAACAGGCCGTGGGCTTTTTGGCGGGAAAATAGACATCAAATATAATGATGAATACAAATTCACTGGGCGGCTTTATATGCAGGTGGAAACATACGACAAAAAAGATGTGATTAAGTCAGATTATTATGTTTATTTCAATAGCAATACGCTTAATTCTGGTTTTGAAGTTAAAATTGAAGATCCTAAAGAGGGAGAAAAGTCTTTGCCAAGTGTATTCCTTTTTGATAATGATAACAAGTGCTTTCTAATGCTTATAGAGAATAGTGATTCTAAAACCGGCATTATCTCAACTATTCCGTCTGATTCAGCAATAGCTGCACTGGCCAAAACTCAGAAAGGGGAAACTCCCGCGCAGCCAACAATCACAAAAACAGGCAATTCGCGTACAATTGCCGGATACAAGTGTGATGAGTATAAGATAATTGAAGCGGAAAAAGATGGCTACTCAAATGTATGGATGACAAAAGATGTCGTTCTGAAAGCTGACAAAAGGAACTGGGGAAAAACCGGGATTCCTACATATTCTAACTATCCTGATTTTGAAGGTGCTATGATGCTGGCAATGGAAGCTTATGATAAAAAAAGCCAGCCGGAGATGAAAATGGAGACCAAAGAGATCAATGAAAACTTCGGCCATTCAATTTCCACAACAGGCTATACTTTTATGAAAATGAATTTTGGGCAGGCCGGCAAGAAATAGGTTCAGGGTTCAGGGTTCAGGGTTCAGGGAGTTCTGGTAACACATTCATTTTTGTTCCGGGTACCAAGCACCCAGTACCCGCATTTATAGTTTCTTGAGCTTAGCAAATCTAAGAAGCAGTTTCTTACTTCCGTCTTTTTCGAACTCAATGGTTGCCGTTGTGTTTGGCTGTCGCCCTTCAATGGATATTATTACCCCGTTACCGAATCTCTCATGCTGTACAATATCTCCCTCTGAAAAAGATGAGGAATCACCGGGAGTGAAAGGATTGCCAGATGAATGTTCTGTTTTGCTGATCTTTTTAAACCTGTCATTCTTTTTATAGGTTGAAAGCTCTTCACGGATCTTCTCTGGTTTGACTCCTATTAAAATTTTATCCCTGAATGGTTTTCCACCGGTTTGGGGATATTGGAGAAACCTCTGATCAACCTCGCGGATAAACCGGCTGGGATTGCTTCTTTCCAGATTGCCCCATTTATACCTGTTAAGCGCATAGCTGAGAGTTGCCTGCTTTTCTGCGCGGGTAATCGCCACATAGAAGAGACGTCTCTCTTCTTCAAGCTCACGGGCGCTTCCTGATGACATTGGTGAAGGAAACAAGATGTCTTCCATTCCTACGATATATACATGCTTGAATTCCAGTCCTTTGGCTGAGTGCATGGTCATAAGCGTAACTTTATTCCGGTCTTCCTCTGTTTCAGTATCCTGATCAGTCAGCAATGCCACATTGGCCATGTAAGCCTCCAATGTTGAAGGTTCTCCATTGGTTTCAGCAGCCTCGGTAAAAATTTTTATTGCATTCAGCAGCTCTTCGAGGTTTTCATAACGGCTTATTTCCTCTGCCAATTTACCCTCCTTAAGTTCTCTCATAATTCCCGACCCCATGGCAATTTCCCTTGCTTTTGTAAAAGCATCGGTCGTACCGGAATTATTGCGGAGTGTATTAATAACATCGAAATATATTGTTAATTTTTTAACAGTCCCTGCACTAAAATGGTCAGGATATTTTCCGGCTTGCGGAAGAATGCTCCATGGAGTGACATTTGTTGCTGAAGCCAGTTCAAATATTTTTTGTACTGTAGTATCTCCGATACCCCGTTTGGGATAGTTAACTGACCTTTTAAGAGCCTCTTCATCTTCAGGATTGATAACCATTCTGAAATAAGCCAAAAGATCTTTAATCTCTTTTCGTTCATAGAATGATAATCCTCCATATATTTTATATGGTATATTTTTTCTGCGGAGAGTCTCTTCAAAGATCCTCGACTGGGCGTTAGTCCGGTAAAGAATTGCAAAATCCGACCAGTTGAGCTGCTGCAAGAACCTCTTGTCAAAAATATCCGATGAAACATTGAATCCTTCTTCAGAATCGGTAATCGCCTGAAAAACCTGTATCTTTTCCCCGACCTCGTTCATTGAATAAACCTTTTTCTGAATCTGACCCTCATTATTTGAGATAATGGTATTTGCTGCATTCACTATTGTCTGAGTTGACCTGTAGTTTTGCTCAAGTTTATAAAGCTGATAATCAACGTAGTCGTTTTTGAATTCAAGAATATTTTCAATTCGCGCTCCCCGGAATGAGTAGATGCTTTGTGCATCATCGCCAACCACACATATATTATGATGCGAAGCAGCAAGTTTTTTTACTATAAGGTATTGCGAATGGTTGGTATCCTGATATTCATCAACAAGCAGATAACTGAACCTTTTCTGGTATGCTGCAAGAACATCTGGAAAATCTCTGAATAAAATATTTGTATTTAGCAGCAGGTCATCAAAGTCCATCGCATTAGCTTTGAAACATCGCGTGGCATAAGTTCTGTAAACATCGGAAAGCAATGGCATCCGGCTCGATTTGTCGTATTCCTGAAGCGAATAATCAGCAGCATACATACTGGCTGTTACAAGGTTGTTTTTCGCGGAAGATATTCTTGAAGAGATTACACCGGGTTTATAAATATTGTCATTAAGGTTAAGTTCTTTAATAATCGACCTGATGAGGCTTTTGGAATCTGAAGAATCGTAAATAGTATAATTCGACTTATACCCGAGTCTATCACCTTCCATCCTTAAAATCTTTGCAAAAACAGAGTGAAAAGTACCCATCCAGAGATATCGTGCTATTTCCGGATTAATGATTCTGGTGATCCTCTCTCTCATCTCTTTTGCAGCCTTGTTTGTAAAAGTCAATGCAAGTATTTTACCGGCGGGGACGCCTTTCTGAAGAAGATGAACGATACGGTATGTCAACACTCTTGTTTTGCCTGCCCCGGCGCCTGCTATTATTAGAGAAGGACCTTCAGTATTGATAACTGCTTGTTTCTGAGCCTCATTCAGATCATTAAGATAGTTGGTTGTCATGTTTTTGTTTGAATTACAGCTTACCGGGTCCGGCAAATTTAGTAATAACAAATTCAGGTAATCATTTTGTTGAAAATTAAACCGGAATACTTATTAACAGTAGAGACGCTCAATTTGAACGTCTATACTGTAATTCCCCAGATTTTATTATACTTGTATAAGAATACACCAAACTGAAACTAACTATGAAGAAGCTGATTCTTATAATCATTAGTCTTGGATTTTTTTCCGGAATTAAGGGACAAACATTATCTTCTGTAGAAGATCGTCTCGAATGGTGGAAAGATGCCCGATTTGGTATGTTTATCCACTGGGGTCCTGTAAGTCTTAAAGGAACAGAAATTGGCTGGTCGAGAGGTAAGGAAATACCTGTTGAGGAATATGACACTCTTTACAAGCAGTTCAATCCTGTTAAATTTAATGCAGACGAGTGGGTGAAACTTGCCAAAGATGCAGGAATGAAATACATTGTTTTCACATCAAAACATC
>JBAXXU010000064.1:0-25821 GCA_037127735.1 Bacteroidota bacterium | reverse complement strand
CCAGTCACTCCAGTCACTCCAGTCACTCCAGTCACTCCAGTCACTCCAGTCACTCTAGTCACTCCAGTCACTCCAGTCACTCCAGTCACTCTAGTCACTCCAGTCACTCTAGTCACTCCAGTCACTCTAGTCACTCTAAACTTTAGTCACTCCAAACTTTGTTTTATTTACCTCAATATAATTAGTTCATGAATGATAATGCCCCTAAAAAACTCTTCTTACTAGATGCTTATGCCCTGATATTCAGAGCTTATTATGCATTTATTAAGAATCCCAGGATAACCTCAAAAGGTCTGAATACTTCAGCCATTTTCGGATTTCTGATTGCTCTTGAGGAGGTTTTGCAGAAGCAAAAACCTACACATATCGCTGTTGTTTTTGATACTCCGACACCAACCTTCAGACATGAAATGTTTAAGGAATACAAGGCTAATCGCGATGAGACACCTGAGGATATAAAAAAGGCCGTTCCTTATATCAAACGACTTATTGAGGCATATAAAATTCCGGTGATAGATTATCCGGGATTTGAAGCTGATGATGTCATAGGTACTCTGGCAAGAAAGGCATCAAAGAGAGGATTCACAACCTATATGATGACTCCCGACAAAGATTTTGCACAGCTTGTCTCAGATAATGTTTTTATGTTGAAACCATCGAGAAGTGGAAACGAATCCATATTGTGGAGGGTTGATGACATAAAACGGGAATTCTGTGTTCAGCGACCGGAACAGGTTATTGATGTTCTTGCCCTGATGGGCGACACAGCCGACAATATTCCGGGAGCGCCGGGGGTGGGTCCAAAAACTGCAATGAAACTTATCTCCGAATATGGAAGTATTGAAGAGGTTTTCAGGAATACGGATAAGTTAAAAGGCAAACTTAAAGAGATAATTGAAAACAACAGGGAACAGATTGAATTTTCGAAAAAACTGGTTACCATAGAACAGAATGTACCGGTAGAATTGAATGAAACTGCTCTTGAACTGGAAGTTCCCGATCCTGTAAAACTTAAAGTTCTTTTTGATGAGCTCGAATTCAAAACAGCTGCTGCCAGAATACTGGCAGAGATTGATAAGTCAGAAAAGCCGCGTACACCGCAACAAATGTTTGTTCCTCAAAAGGATTCATTTCAGGATTCCCTGTTCGGAGATGAGTCACTCATCGCTGTTGCGGAAAAAGTATCCATAGAAAAGGTTGATCACAACTATAAACTTGTTGAAAACAATTTAGCCCTTAAAGAATTGGTTAAAACAGCAGGGGCACTTGAGGAGTTCTGTTTTGATACTGAAACTACAAGTATCAATTCTCTTGATGCAGAACTTGTTGCTATTGCTTTATCGTGGGAGAAAGGAACAGGATATCTTATTCATTTCCCTGAATCACAACGGGATACAAAAGACATCCTTGAACTTATCAGGCCGGTTCTCGAAAATCCGTATATACGGAAAATCGGACAGAATCTGAAATTCGACATACAGGTTCTGGCAAATTATGGTATTGAAGTGAAAGGTCAGTTATTCGATACAATGATTGCTCACTACCTGCTGGAGCCTGATATGAGGCACAATATGAACCTTCTTTCTGAAACATATCTGTCATACAGCCCCGTCCATATTGAATCGCTCATTGGTGAAAAGGGAAATAATCAGAAAAACATGCGTTCAGTTCCTGTTGAAAAGCTTAAGGAATATGCAGTTGAGGATGCTGATGTAACTCTTCAGCTGAAGAACCTCTTTGAACCTCGTATTAAAGCCGAAGGGCTGGAAGATCTGGCGTGTGATATTGAAATGCCTCTTATCAGTGTACTTGCTGCCATGGAAAGGAACGGGGTAAAGTTGAATCAGGACGATCTTAAAGCAATAACAATAAACCTTCGGGAGGATATACTTTCTCTTGAAAAGGAGATATATTCGCTTGCAGGAATGGAATTTAACATTTCCTCACCTAAACAGCTCGGAGATATTCTTTTTATAAGGCTGAAACTGGATGACAACGCCAGAGTTACAAAGACAAGGCAGTTCATAACCAATGAAGAGATATTGCAACGGCTTACGAGCAAACACCCAATTGTCAATAAAGTATTGGAATACAGAGGACTTAAGAAACTGCTGTCAACTTATGTTGAAGCGCTTCCTCTTCTTATAAACAAAAAAACTGGCAGAATTCATACCTCATTCAACCAGGCTGTTGCCTCAACAGGAAGACTTAGCTCAAACAATCCAAACCTTCAGAATATTCCTGTAAGAGATGAAAGAGGAAGAGAAATAAGAAAAGCCTTTGTTGCCGAAAAGGAACATATTTTCTTTTCGGCCGACTATTCGCAGATTGAATTGAGGCTGATGGCACATCTCAGCAAGGATAAAAGCATGATAGCTGATTTTCTTTCGGGGAATGATATCCATGCGGCAACAGCAGCTAAAATATTCGGAGTCGATATTAAGGATGTCACCCGCGAGATGCGCAGCAGGGCGAAAACGGCTAATTTTGGCATCATTTACGGGATATCATCTTTCGGACTTTCTGAAAGGCTGACTATTGGAAGAAAAGAGGCAAAAGAGCTAATAGATGGATATTTTAATTCCTACCCCGGGGTAAAGGTCTATATGGAAGAGAGCATAAAAAAAGCCCGCGATCTGGGATACGTTACAACTATGTTTGGACGAAAAAGATATCTCCCTGATATTCAATCGCGCAATCAGATGGTAAGGGGAAATGCTGAGAGAAACGCTATTAACGCGCCAATCCAGGGCAGCGCGGCGGATATCATAAAGATTGCCATGATCAGAATTCATAACAGGATGGAAACTGAAAAATATTTATCAAAAATGATCCTGCAGGTACATGACGAACTTATCTTTGAAGTTGAGTCCAATGAACTGGAAAAGCTTAAGAGTATGGTTCTTTATGAAATGTCAAATGCAGTTAAACTCGACATACCGTTGATGGTCGATTGGGGCACCGGTAACAATTGGTTTGAGGCTCATTGACCCTTGACCGCCTGATTTAACATTGCTTTGATCATCCTTCCTTGTAACAAGGATAGATCCGGTTTTTCCTTTAAGTATAGAACTATATTTTTCATTATTATTCAGGATTTCAAGAGCTTTTAATAACTGTTCGTCCTTCTTTATTGTCCATTCAATTGCTCCCTCCTCGTAGAAATACCGGCTTATGATTTCATCTTCAATAAGGTCGGTTATTTCACTCCTGAAAACAGTAAGATCCTGATCGGGATTATGGGCTATGTCTTTCTCCAGCTCAGTAAAAAGGTTCTCATGAATATCGTAGTATTTTTCCTTTTTTGCATTTGTGATGAGTTCATTGAGCGACTCTTCTGTAACGGTTTTATAGCTGAAATTACGATTCAGCAGAAAAGTTTTAAAATCGGAATAGTCTTTATCAGTGAATAAGAATTGTGCAGATGACTTTATATCGGGGTGAGCCCGGTAATATTGAGTTGCAAAGTCGAAAATATAGTTTCGGATGTAGAGTTCTGCTGCAATCTGGCTAAGTGATTCCGGTAAAATTTCAATATCAGGGGATATACCGCCACCGTCTTTCACTATCCTGCCGTTTTTTGTTTTAAATTCAGAGATAAGTGAATCGGGAATGATTCCAACGCTTCCGTCTTTGTTCGGGTGTGAGAAATCGCGGGCCTGAATACATCTTCCGCTTGGGATATAATATTTTGCTGTTGTGACCTTCAGCTGAGTATTATAGCTTAGTGGACGCGTTATCTGCACCAACCCTTTTCCATAGGATCGTTGACCGACAATTATACCCCTGTCAAGGTCCTGTATAGCGCCTGCAACTATCTCTGAGGCTGAAGCAGAACCCCTGTTAATAATTACTGCGAGAGGGATTTTCGCATCTACTGCCTCTTTTGTCGTTTTGAAATCCTCATCAAATTGTTTGACTTTCCCTTTTGTTGATACAACCTCATTTCCTTCAGCGACAAATAGATTCACGATTTCAACAGCTTCAGTAAGTAATCCTCCCGGATTTCCGCGGAGGTCGAGTATGATCTGTTGAGCGTTATTGTTTTTTAATTCAGACAGCGCTTTTTTAACGTCTTCAATACAATTTTGTGTGAAATTAGTGAAACGTATATATCCGGTTTTTGAATCCATCATTCCATAGTAAGGGACTGGCGGAACGATAATTTTTTCCCTTTTAAGAGTACAGTCTGTTTCTTTCCCGTCTCTTTCGATTGTAAGTTTTATTTCTGTTCCGGGGCTACCCTTCAGCTTTTCACTGACGTTTTCTGTTGAAAATCCCCTGAGTGATATACCATCAACTTTTTTCAGAAGATCTCCGGCCTTTATCCCGGCAATGTCGGCCGGGAATCCCTTATATACTTCACTGATAACAACAAAATCACCACTGTTTCGTACAAGAGATCCGATTCCTCCATATTTTCCTGTTGTCATAAATGTGAATTCATCAACCTCTGATTCAGGATAATAAACAGTATAGGGATCAAGTGTTTTTAACATATTATCCATTCCTGCTTTAATTACTTTATCAGGATTGATCTCATCGACATAGAAAGTGTTAAGCTCTCTGAAGAGTGAGAAAAAGATGTCCAGATTCTTGGCAATCCTGAAATCTCTGGTTTCCTGATTGATCAGGAAGCCGGTACTTATACCTGCAATCAGAAGCAGGAATAGAACAATGATTACCCTGCCTGTACGTACATTCTTCATAACAATTAAGTCTTAATTTGAACGGCGAAAATAAAAATAAAAATCGGTAACGAATTTGATAAAGAAACAATTATGACATTTTTAACATATTTGGGAACTAATCAGTCTTATCACTTTTCGGTCTCCCGTCTTCCGGCTTCCGACCGGTAATAACTATCAGTTTCGTTATCATATCCTTAATTGATTTTTCAATAGTAAGATAATCCGGAACAGAATTTCCTTTCAGAATAACAACAAAAGCAATCTGAGTGTTTTCCCGGATAAGGTGTTCATAAAGTAACTTTTTATTTTTACGGTAAGCTTCCCTCAATCTTCTTTTTATCAGGTTTCTGGTTACAGCTAATCTGAATCCTCTTTTTGAAACACTGAATACAACCTGAGCAGGCGCCGGAAAAGCCACCGGACTTCTTCCCCATACTACTTTAAAAAGAGAAGAGTAGAAAATATTTCCACTTTCAAACAGGCCGGAGATAACTTTTGTACTGCAGAGTTTTTCGGACTTATCAAATGTCTCTCTTGTGATATCCATATCTGAACAACATATCCGGGAAGCCTGATAACGTAAAATAATTTCCTGTTAAGTCAGTTTTGTAAAAAAATTACCTTAAATGTTTGTTGTGCTCTTTAAGAAAATCATCGAGAGCCATAGTCATTGAAGGAGCTTTGGGATTTGGGGCATCAATATCGAGTCTCAATCCTTCACTAACAACAGCACATGCAGTGGTTGGTCCGAATGCTGCAATTTTTACCTCCCCCTGAACAAATCCCGGGAAATTCTCTTTTAATGATTTAATACCGGAAGGGCTGTAAAATACGAGAATGTCATAATCGAAGTCTTTGAAATTCGAAAAGTTAGTGCTGATAGTCTTATAAAGAGTTCCGATTGTATATGTAATGCCATTTTTATCCAGAAGCTCAGGAATTTCAGCATTATGTGGTTCAGAGAGAGGAACAAAGAAGGTGTCTTCCCTGTGTTTAATAATAACATCAATAAGATCCTGAAATTTAGCTTTCCCGTGAAATATTTTTCTTTTTCTGTACACAATATACTTCTGGAGATAAAATGCAACATTCTCGGTTATACAAAAATACTTCATGGTATCAGGCACCACGGTGCGGAGTTCATTGCAAATTCTGAAAAAATGATCTATCCCCGTTTTGCTTGTAAAAATAACCGCGGTAAAGTCGAGAATATTTATTTTTTGCTGACGGAAATCTTTTGAAGGAACACCTTCAACCTCAACAAACTGTTTAAAATCAACCTTAAGATTATACTTTCTTGCCAGTTCGAAATATGGAGATTTCGGATTAAGTGGTTCTGGCTGCGATACTAAAATCTTCCTTATTTTCAACTCTTTACAGATTAAGTTTTAATCTAAAAGTAACACTTGACAATTTAAACAAGGCCTGTAAAATATTTCACTGATATCAAAACAGGCAGAAATTCCAGCGCACAAAGGTATAAAATCAAATAGAATATTGAAATATTCCTGTTCAGAAATATTATCATTAGCCTTAAAACCCGAAAAAGATACATTATTCCCAGCGCTACCATTCCTATTATTATACTCTCTTTGGCAGGTAGAAGCATGGTATATGACATAAGAATAATCAGCATAAACAGAAACAATGCACTTAATCTGTAAAACTGGGAGACACAAAGCAGGTATTCTCTGAAAACCGCTTTCTCTCCGCTCAAATAGCCTGTAATAGTGCAGACGAGATATCGTAAAATGACTGCCGGGAAAATAATACACAGACAGATTAACCAGAAATAAATTCCCCTGCTGCCGGCAGGTATAACATTAAAATATGAAGCAGCACAATAAGCGAAAAGCCCGATAATAAAAAATGAAATCAGACTAAGTATTTTTGGTTGCCCGTGAAATAATCCGTCAATCTCTCGTGAAGAAGAATCTTTTATTCCCCTGAACAGGAAAAAACTGACAACCCCCGGTAAAATACTTTTTGATGTTGTTCTGATTAAAGAAAATAAAAATGCGCAAACGAGAATAATTCCAATCATCCAGTCATTATGAAGGGGTTGTGATGGTAAATCCTGCCCGGGCTTAAGATGTTTTATCAGAGAAGTCCTTGCCTTAAACTGCATCTGCCTGGTTTTTTCTGTGAACAGAATAGGGAACTTGTTGGCTGAGAATGATTCTATTTTAGTAATAACATTATTCGAATCGTAAAATGTGATGTCGGCAATGCTGTTTCTGGCGCAAACGCAAGTTGTGTCATCTTGCTGAATATCTGAACAAGAAGTAAAAATCATTTTTGTGGAATCAAAACACAAAAGTAGTGATTTATACAAGAGTAAAATTAAAACAGGCAAAGACTTATTATCAGAAATGATCAATTCTGCACCCCGATATTTCTGAGAGAATATTATTTGCAAGCCTGCTTGCTCCGATTCTGAAAAGGGTATTATTCAGCCACTCTTGTCCCAGAACATGGTGTACAATCTGATAATAATAAATTGCATCTTCAGGATTTACAATTCCTCCGGCAGCTTTAAATCCAACCCTTATGCCTGTTTCCGAATAGAAATCTGATATTGCACGGCACATAACAAAAGCAGCTTCAGGTGTTGCGGAGATGGTGGTCTTTCCTGTAGATGTTTTAATAAAATCAGCGCCTGCATCCATTGCTATCATCGATGCCTTGAAAATCAGCTCGTAATTACCAAGAAGACCCGATTCCACAATTACCTTAAGTGGTTTTTCACCGATAGCTGCTTTGATTTCCCGGATTTCCTCTGCAACCAGTGCAAAATCGTTTCCAAGAAATGCGCCGACAGGAATGACTATATCAATTTCTTCAGCGCCTGCTTCTATTGCCATCTTACATTCCGTAACCTTAATGCTTCTGAATGTCTGTGAAGTAGGAAACGCACCCGCAACTGAAGCGATCTTAACATTCCTGGCAGATAGTTTTTCTTTTACAACCGAGACAAAATTGGGATAAACACAAATTGCCGCAACATTCGGGATATTTGAATATTTACCTGAAAAACTATTTACCTTACCCGTAATATGTATTATATGGCTCTTATTGTCAGTTGTATTAAGACTTGTCAGATCGATTGAGTTCAAAAGACTCATCAGCAGATGTTTATCCGGAACTGCCGGTAAACTGGAAGCTACTTTTTTAAGTCCCTTCCTGATTTCTGCGTCCGAAGGACACGATTTGATCAGTTTTTGATATAGTTTTGTCATAAAATATTCTGTTTTGTTGAACAAAAATTACTGTAATGTGAAAAAAAAGAACGGGGTTAATATAATGCTTTTTGTTTTCATAATTAATTTAATTTATAAGTTTCTCAATTCGTACCTTCCAACATTTCATCACTCCTTCTCTTTTGTATCAATAATAATTGTAACCGGGCCATCATTAACCAATTCTATCTGCATCATAGCGCCGAACTCTCCGGTACCAACCTCTTTCCCCATGAGGCGGGAAAGTCTGCTGACAAAGCTGTTGTACAATGGAACTGCAACGTCGGGATGTGCTGCACGTATATATGACGGCCTGTTTCCTTTCCGGGTTTTAGCGTGAAGGGTGAACTGACTGACTACAAGAATATCTCCACCAACGTCCAGAACAGAAAGATTCATTATCCCGTTATTGTCATTAAAAATCCGGAGCTGTACTATTTTATTACACAGCCATTCAATGTCAGTATCATTATCAGATTCTTCGATACCGGCAAGAACAAGCAACCCTTCTAAGATTTCTGATCTGATCTTATTTTCAATTGTCACTGAAGCGCGGCTTACCCGTTGAATTACAGCTCTCATGGAAATCCTTATTATGTTGTTCAAATATATACAATCAATATCAAAATATTTTGAGTGATGATTTATATTATATTTGCGCGACATACGATCACTCAATGGACTTTATCACAATATTGGCTATAGCCCTGGGCTTATCTTTTGACACATTTGCTGTTTCGTTATCGTATGGAGTTATCCGGAACAGAATCCTTTTCAGACAGGCTATAAGGGTTGCAGCTGTCCTTGCAGTTTTTCAGGGTGGACTGACTGTTGCGGGATATTTCCTCGGATCAATGATTTCAAATGCCCTGAAAGCAACAGATCACTGGATAGCTTTAGGGCTGCTTACATTCCTTGGAGCTAAAATGATTGTTGAAGGGCTAAAAAAAACCAATATAGACAGAACAAAAGATTTCAGCAGTACAATTGTCCTCCTGACAATAGCGATTGGAACAAGCATTGATGCATTTGCAGTAGGAATAAGCTTTGCCCTGCTTGATGTAAAAATCTGGGAAGCAGGAATTCTTATAGGGGCTGTAACTTTTCTTGCTTCGATGACAGCAATAAGGATCGGAAAATCGGCCGGTGAAAGACTCGGGAACAAAGTAGAAATACTCGGCGGTCTGTTATTAATAGCTATAGGATTGAAGATCTTTCTTGAGCATTATCTTTCAGCATAATCCATTTACCTCCTAACCCCCAAAATGAGGGGCTGGGGAGAAAACAAGAGTGTATCACTCTGTAAATCAAAACGGTACCATGCGTCTTACTCTCTTGTCAAACACTGCCATTTCGGTGAAACCAACATATCTTAACAACTCATAAGCTTCATCAAAATACTGACCAACGCGCGATGGCATGTGCGCGTCAGAATTGACGCAGACAGGTACATTTTCTTCCCTGAAAATATGAAGGAACTTCCTGTCGGGATAAAAATCGGCAAGTGGCCTGTTTCTCCCGTTCGTGTTTACTTCGAAGGCAACATTATGCGTTTTCATCGTTTTAGCAAGCTTCCTGTAAAGCGGTTCCTGATCGTGGGAAGGCTTGAAACCATAGATTCTTATTAAGTCGCAATGCCCTATTATATCAAACAGGCCGGATGAGGCAGCAGCAGTAACAGAATCAAAATATGATTCAAATAATCTGTTAATATTTTTTCCTTCATAAAATTCCGGACCGAAATCTACTGTTTTTTCACCCAGATAATGCACCGAACCTATTATATAATCAAGTGGCAATATACTTAGATACGCACCGATATCTTCTTCTTTTCCTTCAAAAAAATCTACCTCCAATCCAGTCCTTATTTTGATATTCTTTGTTCCATTCCCGAGTTTTTTAATGTGATTGATATAGGGAGAGATGTTTACAGGGTTCATATTCCAGTCCTCAAGGTCTTTGAACAGAGTAAGATGCTCGGAAAAACCTATCTCGCTAAGTCCGGCAGCGATTGCTGAAGCGATATAGTCTTCTGGCGCTGACCTTCCATCGCTATAGATGGAATGAATATGGTAATCAGTTTTATAGATCATTTCTTTTAAAAGGGGAAAAATTGTATTATCCGGCTTTCAAATTAGGTCTAAATTTGGCAATAAAGCAAATTGAAAATTGTAAATTTGTGAAAAAAACTGAAAAGTGTGAGCGAAAAGAAAAAAACATGAGTCTGTGTAAGTTGCGATTTCCGCAAACCATTTAAAGGCAAAAAATTTAATGTTTGCCGCACCCACTTTCAGGTTAGCTGAAATGCAGATAGGAGGGAAATGGTATTTGGAATACTATTAAAATGTTTTACTTTAGATGCCTTAAAATTACTGATAATGGAACCAAATAAAAAGCAAAAAATCATGGCAAATCAAAAAACAATTAAGGGTGTAATTGCTATTCTTACCGGTGGGGGAGATGTCCCGGGGCTTAATCCGGCTATCCGTGCCGTAACAATCCGTGCAAACCGTGAAGGATACAAAGTGATCGGACTTCGCAGGGGATGGGCCGGCATAACCGAATTAATCAGGGACGGCAAAGCAGACAACAGCAATAATTTTCAAGTCCTTACCGACGATATTGTTAATAAAGCCGGTCGTACCGGCGGAACATTTTTACATACTTCCAGAACAAGGCCAAGCCACATGGCAAAATCTAATGTTCCGGACCATCTTCAGAGTACCTATAATGCTGAAATAAATGATCTTACTCCGGAAATAATTAAAAACCTTGAGTGGCTTGGTGTTGATTATCTTATTCCTATTGGGGGCGATGATACCCTGAGTTATGGAGTTCACCTATACAAAAAAGGGGTAAATGTTGTTGCAATCCCGAAAACTATGGACAATGATGTTCCGGGAACAGATTACTGTATTGGATTCAGCACATGCGTAACAAGAACCATTCAAATGACAAACAGCCTGAGAACTTCTGCCGGGTCTCACGAAAGACTTCTGGTTCTTGAAGTATTTGGAAGATATGCCGGTTTTACAGCTATGCTGCCTACAATGGCAGGCGCTGCAAACAGGTGTGTGATACCTGAATATGAGTTTGACATTGAGCAGCTTACAAAACTTATGGTTGAAGACAGGAATCAGAATCCAAGCAAATATTCTGTACTCCTTGTCTCTGAAGGCGCCATGTTTAAAGGAGGCGAAATGATATTTGCTGACAGCGAAAAAGATGCCTACGGTCATGCCAAGCTTGGTGGTATTGGCGATCTTATTTCAGCAAAACTTAAGGAGCTTTCCGGAAAATTCAATAAGGGGAAAAGCATTAATGTTATAAACCAGAAACTGGGATACATGGTTCGGGGAGGAGATCCCGACTTCCTCGATTCAATAGTTCCTATGGCTTATGGAAATCTCGCTCTTGATCTTATTCTTAAAGGGGTGCATGGAAGAATAGTAGTTCTCAAGAACGGAAGATATGATAATCTCCCTATTGATGTGGTTACATCATCTAAAAAGGTAGTCAAAGTATCAGATTATTATAATATTGAAAGACTCAGACCTTACTATCATAGTTTTGAAATGAAGCCTTTCCTTCTGATGGCATCTGATAATTGATTCATAATTCTATTTTGATTAAAACAAGTAAAGACGTCCAATTTGGATGTCTTTACTTGTTTTATTGTTTCAGGTTTTCTTCTTCTGTAACAAATTTCTTTACTTTTGTTTAAAATAATTATCTTTTGGAAAAGGGAGTTGTTTTAAAATCTACGGGAAGCCGTTACAGGGTGCTTTATGGTGAAGGAAATATCCTTGAATGTTCCATTAAGGGGAAACTCAGAATTAAAGAATTGCGCACTACAAATCCTATAGCTGTTGGAGATAATGTACGGTTCGAAATAGATAAAAAAAGTAATTCGGGCATTATTACAGAAGTCCTTGACCGAAGGAACTACATCTTAAGAAAAGCTTCAAACCTCTCAAAACATTCCCAGATACTTGCCGCTAATATTGATCAGGTATTTCTCATGATCACCATTATTCTTCCTGAGACACCTGTGGAATTTATTGACAGGTTTCTGATTACTGCAGAAGCTTACAGGGTACCCGCCAAAATCATTATTAATAAAACAGATATGTATGGCAGGGACGAGGTTGAAAAAATGGAATACCTCGAGAATATGTACAACAAAATCGGATATGATTGTATCAGACTCTCCGTGTACGATAATTTCAATCTGGAAACACTCAAACTGTTAATGAAGGATAAGATAAGCCTGATCTCCGGTAATTCAGGAGTAGGTAAAACAACTCTTTTAAACTCTTTTAACCCGGCGCTCAATCTTAAAACGGCTGAGATATCAGATTATCATAAACAGGGAAAGCATATAACAACTTTTCCTGAGATGCATAAGATGCCATTTGGGGGATTTGTAATTGATACTCCCGGAATAAGAGGATTTGGTGTAGTTGATATGGAACGGAATGAGATTTATCATTTTTTCCGCGAAATATTCAGGATATCAAAAATGTGCAGGTTTAATAATTGTCTTCATCTTGATGAGCCTGGATGCGCCGTCAGGAACGCCGTGGAAAAAGGGGATATTGATTTTCTAAGATACAGGAGTTATCTTAATATCATGGAAGGAGATAACCGTAAGTACAGGTGAGTGACAGATATTATTTTTAAGCTTATATTTATATTCATTAGAAGATAAACATTTTATTCAGATGAGAAGGATCTTGGTTCTTGTTTATTCAGTAGTTCTGATAATAATCCTTACTAATTATTTATATTATAAAAATCTGTATAATAAACAGATAAATTATATTATCGAGTTGCTTGACCGGCAGGTGCAGATTGTCGCACTTTCAGTAGATAGTACAAATAGCAGTTTCTTAAGCGAATTGAACCAGATAAGTTTGTCGGACAAGATTTCCATGTTTTTTACTAATCCCGAAAATGAGGACAGGGAAAAGGAACGATTGAAACTTTTTTTTTCAAAGTATCAGGGATTCGTTACGGGGATTAAATTGTACGATAACAACAGAAATGAATTTACCTTAAAAAAGGATAGTGATGGCGAATGGCTTGAACAGACATTTATTCTTCACGTTCAGGCTGAGATATTTAATATGCAAAAACTGGTTCAGGAAAACCGTAAATTTGAATACTATATTCCTGTATATGATAAGAAAAATAATGAAACAACCGGTAACATCGTTATTTCGGTTGATTATCGGAAATACTTTTCTGAGATATTTTCTGAATTTAACCTTAAGGATTATCAGTGGCAATGGGTAATAACCGAATCAGGAGAAGTAATTTACGACAATAATGTAAACAAGATTGAATACTCTCATCTGGAAAAAATAGCAATGAGACTTGCTGCCAGGACGATCGGGAGTATTATTCATAAAGCCACAATTAAGGGGAAGGAGAGAGAGATAGTTTCATCTTATTATTCCACACAACTTCTTCAGCGAGAATTACGGCTTGTCTTTTCTGCTCCGACTAATTATTTTCAGCAATTCATTATAAGGAATTCTTTATTTATTGTTCTGGGAACCCTGCTGCTCATCCATGTGATCATATTTATTTTCCTGCATTATATTAAATCCCGGAAATCAGAGATGGACAAGTTGAATGCTTCTGAAAAATCGCTATTCAAAATAATTGAAGAGATGCCTGCCGGAGTGATAATTCATAATAAAAACAGGGAAATACTCAAAGCTAATAAAGTTGCCGCCAAACAGTATTCATATTCAAGTGAAGCTGATATGACCGGCAAAATATTTCCTGAAACAACACTTAGCAACGATAGTAATTATTTTTCTAAAAACTTTGGCGGCCCTTTTAGTTCCGACCTGTTTGTTGTAATTAAAAAAGAAATAGGCGAAATAATCCTGTACAGAAACAGCATCCCCATATTCTTCCTCGGAGAAGAAGCTGAAATGGAGATATTGATTGATGTTACAATGCTTGAATCAGCGCGAAAACAGGAGGCCAAAGCTAATGTTGCCAGATCAGAGTTTTTTGCAAGAATGAGCTATGAAATCAGGACTCCGTTGAATGGAATTGTAGGGATGACCGATGTTCTTAACAAATATGATCTTCCGTTAGAAGTGAAGGAAATTTTGGGCTTGCTCAACCGTTCAACTGAAGTACTTCTAACCATAATAAATGATATTCTCGATTTTTCAAGAATTGAATCGGGAAAAATGATCCTTGATGAAGTTCCTTTTAATTTAAGAGAGGAAATTAATTATTGTACAGTTCTCGCGAAGACAAACATATCGGCAAATGATCTGAATGTTGTTTGCTCAATTGATGATGACGTACCGGAAAGCATTATAGGAGATCCATTCAGATTAAGACAGGTGCTGATGAACCTTTTGAACCATTCAGTTAAAAATACGGAAAAAGGTGAAATCCGTTTGAATTGTATGCTTAAAAGCAGCGTGAATGGAATGATTACTCTTGGTTTTGATTTACTTGACACCGGCATAAGTTTTGACAAAGCAAGTCTGAAAAAGATCTTTGGTGACTTTATAAATATTGAATCAAAATCGGTTACCGGCGATGAATCAGGTTTTGGAACAATTCTTTCAAAGCAACTGGTTGAATTGATGGGAGGAGAACTATCTGCTGAGAGTCCATCAGGAATCTCAGGTTCCATGGGCACGAAAGTGTCGTTTACTATACTTGCTTACTCAAACGACAGACCAAAAAAAGAGTTTTCTCATGTAAATATAAGTTCATTTGAGAAAATTAAGACGCTTGTAATAACAGGAAATCAAAACAGGGATGACGAGATAATAAGAGCATTACACAAGATGGGGCTTAATGTTTCTATAACAACTTTTCTGAAATCAACAGTTAACCAGATCAAGGCAAATATCAACTCTCCTGATAACCGGTATAATCTTGTTGTAATATTTGACGACAAAGAATTGAACGGATTTGACCCTGCCAGAGTAATCTGGGAAAATAATCTTTCGGCCAATTTTATCATTCTCATGATAAGCACAAATGATATAAAGGGGAATTACATGAAATGTATTACAATGGGGATTGATTATTATTTTGTAAAACCGTTTGATATCAACGAGCTACCTGGCGTCATTAAAAAATGTTTTCCACACGTGAAGGATTCATCCACATTGGTTGATATAGGCGCCATAAGAAACGATATAAATATATTAATTATTGAAGATAACAAAATGAATCAGAAAGTTATCGGAACTATGCTTAAAAGTATGGGATATACCTTTGATCTTGTGGATGATGGTTACGCCGGCTATCTTCAGACAAAAATTAAAAAATTTGATATTGTTTTCATGGATCTGATTATGCCTGAAATGGATGGTTTCGAATCTGCACAAAAAATTCTTAAGTTTGATAAAACGGTATTAATTGTTGCTTTTACTGCAGATAACTTGCCAGAATCAAAAAGAAAAGCCGAACTGGTTGGCATTAAAGATTTTATTTCTAAACCGGTAAGGATTAATGATCTTAAAAGGCTATTTGCCAGGTATTTTAAAAAGTAATAAGTATCGGTTTTCAATTTTAACACAAATGGAGCTTATATATTTCTATTACACCCTTAGCGTCCCTACCGCAAGGGGAAAGAAGTCAAATCATTATGCTACAAAGAATTAACATAATCAGGTTTCTGGAACTGTCAGAAAACATTCCTGTTACAGATGTCAGGTCTCCATCAGAATATAATACCGGCCATATTCCCGGAGCAATCAATATTCCCCTTTTTAATGACAGGGAAAGAGAGGCTGTTGGCATAAAATATAAAAAAGAGGGGCGAATACCGGCGATTCTTGAAGGGATGAAACACACCGGTCCTGATATGTCTTCAAAACTGGAACAGGCTCTAAGGCACGCAAGAGACGGAAAGCTTCTGGTTCATTGCTCGAGAGGCGGGATGAGATCCGAAACCATGGCCTGGCTCTTCTCATTAGGAGATATTGATACAGGGGTACTTGATGGAGGATATAAGTCGTACAGGCAACATATTCTCGAGAGCCTTTCTAAGAAAAGAAAAATGATCGTCCTGGGAGGAATGACGGGAAGCAGCAAAACGCGTATTCTCAGATATCTTAAAGGATGTGGACAACAGGTTATTGATCTTGAAGGACTTGCAAATCACAAGGGCTCTGCATTCGGAGCTCTCGGCCAGCCTCCTCAGCCATCTACGGAACAATTTGGAAATATTCTTTATGATGAATGGAAGCAGACAAACAGAAATCTTCCAATATGGGTTGAAGATGAAAGCCGGAATATTGGTTCGGTATTCATGCCAGACGGCTTTTATTTAAATATGCAGGAGACCCCGGCTATCATTCTAATGATGGATGTTAAAACAAGATTACCGAGACTTACTGAAGAATACTCTGTCTATCACCGGGAGGCTCTTAAAGCATCTGTTATGAAAATAAGCAAGAGGCTCGGAGGAGATAATACGAGAGATGCAGTTAATGCAATTGAAACAGGTGATTTTTCAAAGGCAATTGAAATAACTCTTTACTATTATGATAAGGCTTATCTGTTTGGTTTAAAGAAAAAGAGGAAAGAAAACATCATTTATGTAGAGACTGATACCGGTGATATTGAAACAAACGCCTTGAAAATACTTGATGCCGCGGGTAAGATAACCTGGGGAAGCACCTCATTTATTGATTCTTAACTTCTTTGCTATCAACCCATTTATAAACTTTATCTGATCTTCTCAGATAATCGGATATCTTAACTGAACAGAGCTCCCCTTTCCCGGCTTTTTCAGTCACCATAAGGTCAACGCGAATCTCATCTACATTGTATTCAACTACGCCGGTAGTGGGACCTGTGAAAAAAATAGTATCCCCATTATTCAGATCACCGTTCTCCAGCTTGATCTCGGCAACATTAAGCTTTTTAAAGTAATTCGTAATTTTTCCAATATAAACTTTTCTTTTTGTAGCGCTTGACCCATAGTTTGTATTCCATTCCCCCATCTTCTGACCAAGGTAATAACCGTCCCAGAAGCCCCTGTTAAAAACAGTTGAAAGCCGGTTTCTCCATACTTCGGTTTTTTCTTTATCGTATGTTCCGTTTTCAATTGACGCGACAGCTTCATTATAGCAAGATGAAACTTCTTTAACATATTCTGCTGAACGGGCTCTCCCTTCGATCTTCAGAACTCTGACACCTGCCTCAATCAGCTTATCGAGGAATCCGATTGTACAGAGATCTTTTGGCGACATAATATACTCATTATCAATCTCAAGTTCATAACCTGATTCTTTACTTGTTACAATGTATGATTTGCGGCAGGTCTGGTAACATTCACCCCTGTTTGCCGATTTGTTATTTTCATGAAGGCTTAAATAGCATTTCCCTGAAACAGCCATGCATAAAGCGCCATGAACAAACATTTCAAGTTTAATAAGATATCCCTTTGGTCCCCTTATGTTCTGTTCCCTGATGCCATCATAAATATATCTGACCTGGTCAAGGTTTAATTCTCTTGCCAATACAACCACATCTGCCCATTGAGAATAGAATTTCAATGCTTCAATATTTGTGATATTTAGTTGGGTTGACAGATGAACCTCTATTCCGGCAGAAAATGCATATTTGATAACAGCAAGGTCGGAAGCAATAACGGCAGATATCCCGCTTTCAACTGCGGCATTGATAATCCGGTGCATCTGGTTAATTTCGTGGTCATAAACAACGACATTTACCGTGATATAGCTCCTTACGCCGCTTTTTTTGCAGATTGAAGCGATCATTTGCAGATCCTCAAGGGTGAAATTATTTGAGGAAGCTGCTCTCATATTGAGTTGTTCGGCTCCGAAATAGACAGAGTCAGCACCGCCCCGGATAGCTGCCATCAACGATTCGTACGATCCTGCAGGCGCCATTATCTCAATATCTTTCCGGTTCATAAAGGGCTTTAAATAAAGTAATTACAATTTATTCTTATTCATTACTATCCTGATGCATGAACCCTTCCCGACCTCTGAATGTCTGACAAAGATACGGCCATTATGATACTCTTCAATGATCCGTTTTGCGAGAGAGAGCCCCAGCCCCCATCCTCTCTGCTTTGTTGTGAAGCCGGGATTGAAAATTTTATTGAATGCTGATTTTGGTATTCCCTTTCCTGTATCTGAAATGTCAATTAATGCATTTTTCTCTGTCTCTAAAATACTGACAGTAATCTCCCCGCTACCTTCCATTGAGTCAATTGCATTTTTAAAAACATTCTCAATAACCCATTCAAAAAGGGCAGAATTTACCGGGACAAAAACCTCTTTCCCGGTGCTAAAACCGATAATAAATCTGACCTTTGATGAAGTTCTTGATTTAAGGTAATCAACCGTGCGGGAAATTATAGCAACAAGATTCTCATTTGTCAGAGCCGGTTTTGATCCTATTCTTGAAAACCTCTCAGTTACTTTTTCAAGCCTTTCAACATCAAGGGCAAGTTCCCGGGTAATTGTAATTTCGGGATATTTATGCTGAAGAATCTCTATCCATCCTGCTAGAGATGACGTAGGTGTCCCAAGCTGATGAGCGGTTTCTTTCGACATACCCACCCAAACCTGGTTTTGTTCAGCTTTCCGGGAAGAACTAAACGCAAGGTATGAAACAAGAATAAAAAGGATAATTATTCCAAATTGTACATAAGGGTAGAAAATCAGCATCGTGAGGATAATGCTGTCTTTGTAGTAAATAAGATTGAAATGACCATTTTCAAGATTAATTATTATTGGATCATTTTTCTCTTTTATTTTCCTGAGGTTCCTTTTCATATATTCCGGATCAACGATCTTTTCGGCATCAAAATTTCTTGCCGATATAATACTGCCGGCTTCATCAGTAAGAATAACAGGAACTGTGTTGTTGTTATCAATGATTGAAGAGAGAAAATCAACATTTTGGCTCGTGTCAGAAAGGGATATCAGCCTTGTAGCTTCAGCCCAAAGCCCTACATTTTTTCTCTCCTCTCCCTTAAGTTTACCGACAAGTTTTTCAGTGTAAATCAGAGAACCCATGCCGATGAGTACTGCAAAGAGAAGTAAAAACAACTTCCAGAGAGTTTTATAACGAAAAATACTCACAATATAAATTTCAAGTATTGATTATTTTAATTTACCCCTGTTTTTCTGAATTGAACTACCCGTCTCCCTACTCTTAATACTATCCGTCTCATCCCAGGTTATCCTGAACCGCGATTTCTTCACAACAGGTTTCTGATTTGTGGCGGTATCGCTTTTAAACCATCCATATTCCTGACTAAGAATACTTTTAAGTGACTGCCGTTCAGATTTGATGTTGTTCTTTAACTCATTGCCTGCCGCTTTAATGTCATATCCTACTTTAATAGCTTCTCCTTTACCTTTAATCTTCAATAAAAGAGATGTACGTCCCAAACCATCGTCTTCCACAACTCCGAATTCTGAAACATTGCTTTTGATTTTCTTTCTTTTCTTACTCAGGATTTCCGATAGCAGAATCTTTACATGATATTCATAATCATTATCAAAACTGTGTTTGCCGTTGACGGAAAGATTAGCAGCAGATGACTTGACCTCCATCTGTGGAACATACAGGGAATTGTTTCTAATAAAAAAATCATTCTGCATCTGCTCGAAACTTATGTTTTCAAGCTCTGAAAGTTCAATAAATGATGAAAGATACCTTACCGGATCAAAATTGATGAGGGCACCGTTGACCAGGAGATACTTACCTTCAGCTGTAACTGATTTTATCTGAGGATTCAACATGGAATCCATTGGAAGAAGCAGTGACAATGAACCGGAAAGAGCGCCTTTAAGGTTTTCAGCCTTAAGAAAATCTTGTCCAAAATTATGGAATGTTGTAAAGGTTTCATTTACATCAATTTTAGTAACATTAAAACTGCCTTTAGCAATAATTGACTTATTGCTGTTCTGAACAATGAAACCATTACCGGAGATCATCCCTTTTAATGATTGCATATTCAGCGATTTAAATGTTAATAACCGTGGTTTGTAATTGAAGGTCCCCACGATTTTCGATGATGAAAATGATTTGTAGCTAAGGCTGTCAATTTGAAAATTAATGTCGAGTATTATATCATCAGGAAGGGTAAAGGCGGTTATATTCTTAGCAGAAGCATCTGAGGAGAACCCATTTTTAAGGAACAGTTCAGGTTTTAGCCTGCTGAATGAAACATCGGCAGATGCATTCATCTGAACCGGCATGCCTGATAGCCATTCAGGTAAATTTCGGAATTCACCATCAACTTTTACTTTCTGTCCCTGATAAGTGAACTGAAAATTTCTTGCCCGGATCGAATTGGAAACTGACAAATTGCCATTTACCTGCTCAAATAGCATTTTACTGTTTTGTAATCCGAGAGTGAATGAGTTAAAAGTCAGACCGGCCTCAGGTTTCAAATCAATAATATCGGAAAAATTGTAATTCAATATATGGTTTAATTTGCTTTCAATTTTAATATCAAGATCAACCCATCCCTCTGCTTCTGATATGTTTTGTAAGTCGAAAAACTCCTTCAGCTCTCCGGGAAAGACCTTCCCTTTTAATAAAAGTTTAACCTTGGGTTGATCAAATCCGGACAATTCCAATGATCCTGTATATTCTGCCGATCCAAGTTTTGCTTTAAGATTTTTGATTGACAAAGAGGTTGTCTCCGGTCGGTTTTTTGATCCGTTTGAAAAATATCCAATAAATGAAAAATCGTTAAAGGCTAAATCTGATTTTCCGAAAGAGATATGACCTTTATTAAGAAGGCAGTTCATTTCAATATGACCGTTTTTAAAACTTTTCAGGGTTAAATCAAGATCAGCCGCGACAGTATTTCTGATTTTGGTGTTGAAGATCTGCAAGCTATCAATTTGTATTTCAGCGGCTCCGGTAAAATCAATATCATTGCCTGATATTTTGCTTTTAAGCTTCCCGTTTTTAATTTTTCCGTTAATATTCAGCCTGGTTGCAAGGTTTATATAATTGGCTTTGATATCAGTAAGGTTAATTTTTTCAAGATTTATTGTGAAATCATTAACACCTGATTTTGCACTTTTTACCGAAATATTGTAATTAACAAAGCCGGCCTTGTCAGTAAAAAAGTTTATTCTTCCGGCTCTGGCGCTAATCCTTTCAATAGTGTATTTACTTTTCAGGATATCAGTTATACTGAACTCGACTGACACGAATCTGGCTGCCATCAGGGTGTCAGTATTAATTCCGGTGAACGAGGAAGAAATAAAACCGGGAGATGAATGAACAAGAACATCTTTTAACACAAGCGAGGCTTTTGGGAATTTACTCAGGAAGGAGAGTTTGAAAGACCCGCCGTTGAGTTTTGTTGAGATATTATTATTAAGAGATTTAAGGATGATTCCTGCAACCTTATCCTTAAGCAGGAAAGAGGCCGAGAACAAAGAAATTAAAACTGTGATAATTAATATTGCAAACAGTTTCAGTATTTTCAAAGCAGTATTCATAAAATAGAAAAATCTCTGTCAGCCGTTTGAATTGCCGGTGAGCAAAGTTAGTTCATTTGAATAAATAAATAAGGACGTTCGATCGAACGTCCCTATAAAAATTATCAGTAATGAAATAAAAATTAATCGTTGAATGTAAATGCCACGCCTATTTCGAAAGGAAAGAGATCATTACCTTCAGGGCCTTTACCGGTACGGAATAATGGTGTCATATAATATGTTCCATAAAGCTGGAAGTTCTCATAGCCAAAACGGGCTGTTGCGCCATACCGTAACATATTAAGACTGAAATCTCCGTTTGCTTTAACCTTTTGCCCATCCTCATAAACCATTTTTGAATGGGATCCCAATTTTATTGCTCCAATCGGACCGGCTGCAATATTCAGGTGGTTATTATTTGCCGGAATCTGGAACTCGAGCATAAAAGGCAGGGTAAGATATATTGTGGCTAGTTTGGATTTTTCAAGGTTATCCTCAGGATCCAGTGCCTCAATAATTCCATTGGTTCCTTTAATTATGTTATTGTTACCGTCAAACCTGTAATTATTCCAGTTAAGTCCAAGTCCGGTAACAAATCCGATATGTTTTGATAAACCAAGACTTAATTGAGAGAAGTTGATGTTGAAATTAGTTGATTTACTGGAATGTAATGTCATATAATCAATATTTTCGGGCATTACAAGGCTCTTGTCCGGCGCTAAGTAGTTATTGAAGCCAAATTCAACGCCTGACCAATGTCCTTTGAACCTGTTTCTTCTTTTGGAATGGCCCTCTTCCTTATCTTCCTTATCCCACTCATCATTGTCAGAATACTTCTCAAAATTAAGTTTTGGTCCTTCAAGTGATTCAAGTATATTAAGGCCCCTGTTTCCAATTTTCAGGTTAATTGATGAATCTCTTTCCTCTACACTTAACAGATCTTTTCCGATAGAAACTTTTGTGTTATCGTCTTTATTGACTGCCGTTCCCTGCTTTTTGCTGTCCTGGCCTTCCGCCGATAGTTCCTGACTAAATCCCTGTGTTATTATTGCTGTGAGCAATATGATTATTCCAATCTTTTTCATGATAGTAAATTTAAAATTAATGACCGTTTTCAGAGATGGGACGAAGAGGGTATTCAAAAAGTTACGGAAGAGGTTCATTTTTCCTGACAGGCGCATTAAATTTCAGGATCTTTGAATTGAAATAGACCGATCTCAACTCTCCTGTCTCGTCATTTTTCTCGTCAAGAGCCATTTCCCAGCCAAGGAGTTTATTGAGGCCCGTAACTCCGGCTTCAGCAATCTCATAAGCTTTGAGCGGGCTGTCTTTTGTTGAGTTTTCTTTCAATATCTTTTCGCGGAAAGTTTTCGCAATGAATTTGCTTAATGTGCTTCGTTCATCATCATACGCGGGGATAATGAGATTGAAATGAGATGCAACAAGCGTATTGCTAACACTTCTTTCTTTCAGATCGATCTCTGTATAAACAGGAATTTTATTAAGCATGATCTCCGGATTGTCAGTATTCCTGATTAATGAATCATTTGGAATTGGCGGTGTCGAATCAGATTGAGTAATAGCAGAACTGTTCTTTTGAAACGCGGCAATCAGGTATTCTCTTTTTTGTTTCTTAATGACCGGCTTTTGCTCCCTTAGTGATATTTTTGAAACTGTTGAAAATGAAGGCTTTAAAAGAGCGCTGTCAACCATGATGTTCTGTGCTGTAATATCTGTTTTATCTACCAGGTTCCGTGGGATTAACATATAGGTTATGATGATCAGAGTAACAGTCGCAGCAGCAGCTAATCCTATAACTGACAACCGGATAACATTTTGTATTACAGTTCTCTTTTTTAGTTTGTGTTTGTATTTGTAAATGATATCTGAAGGAACAAGCCTGGTTTTCTGTATTAATTCAAAAGTTCTCCTCTTATCGGCATCATGATCAATTATCTCTTTCAGTTCGGTATGCTGATTGACAGAAAGATCGTTTTCAAGGTAAGCGACACAAAGGTATTCGAACTGAGAACCGGAGAGATCTGCTAATGATTTTTTCAGCAGCTCTTTTTGTGAAAATGATTTCTCAAAAGGTTTAATACAGAGCGTATTAAGCTCATAAAATTCTTCCTTCAGATCAGGATTTTCGCTCAGGAATAATTTAAGTTTTTCAACCTGAAGATTGCTGAGATTGCCATCGAGCCAATCGATGAGCCATATTTCATAATTTGATCGGTCGATATTCATGGCTATAAGACAGTTTCAATTTTCCCGATAAAACTTTTCAGGGCAAGTCGCCCCCGGTAGATGTTTATTTTTACCTGCCCTTCACTCTGCCCGGTAATATCTCCAATCTCTTTATAGCTGTAACCTTCATAATCCCTTAGCATTACAGATGTCTTCTGATGTTCGGGCAATCGCTCCAATGCCTTGTGGAGAATTTCATTGAGATCGCTGTATTGAGATTCATAAATCATCTCCATTTCATGTGACTGTTCAAGAAAGGTCATCCTTTTTTCTTTACGTATTATATCTATCATAGTGTGATAGGCCGTTGAAAATAACCAGGATTTCACAACCGGATATTCAATCTCTGTCACATGTCGCCATAGCTTTTCATAGCTATCCTGCACGATATCGTTAGCCCGGTCTTCATCCTTAAGGTTCCCCCTGATGAAACGGTAAACGGGATCGGCATACTCCTCAACTGACCTGTTATATTCTTTAACTGTCATAAAGTTAATTACAGTGCAAAGACGGATAAAATTACAAAAAGTTACAAGGAAGTTAAAATTATTAAAAATGCACTTCGTATATTTGGTAATGACTTACGACTCATGTGGAATCAAATTTATAATTCTTTATGTACTGAAATAGTATCTTGCAAAAAACATTCATATAATACTATATTTGTATTAATCAATGCACTAAGGATAAATTGACACTCCGATGGGTATGAAAACAGAGGTATAATTTAAATTCAAATCGAAATGAACCCAACAAAAATTATTTCAGCTTTATTTATTTTATTAATATTAATGAGTCTATCATGCATCCGGAATAAAAGTAATCAATTGTTAACTCCGGCATATAGAGTGAATCTGATAGATTCTCTTTTAAATACTGCCGTAAAAAACAATGAAATACCCGGAGCTGTTGTATATATTAGTCGCTATGGCAAGGAAGTTTTTCATAAATCTTATGGTTACAGAAACCCCGGAAACAATATTCCTTTGCAAAAAGACGATATTTTCCGGATGGCTTCAATGACCAAGGCCTTAACAGCCATTGCCGTTCTGCAACTTTATGAACGCGGATTGCTCTTCCCTGATGACAATGTCAGTAAGTATATTCCCGAATTCATGAACCCCCGGATTCTAATTAAGGTTTTGCCCGATTCGGGGTTTACTTCAAAACCTGCCTCAAGCCAAATAACCATCAGGCAGCTATTAACACACACATCGGGTATAGGATATGGATTTCAGGACGAAAGATACAATGCCCTTGTCATGAAAAATAATATTAGCGAGGGATTTGAAGATGATGACAGAACTTCATTGGAAAATATCCAACGCATTGCCAAACTGCCTTTGCTTTGCGAACCGGGAGAAAAATACACTTATAGCTTAAGTTACGATGTACTGGGAGTCGTTATTGAGACTATCTCTGGTATGAGATATGATAAATATATTAAGCAATATATACTCGATCCTTTAAGTATGGGTGATAGTTATTTCATTGTTCCGGAGAAAGAACAATACAGGCTTGTACGTGCATATCAACCGGCAGAAACAGGATATGGATTGGAGCCCACAACTTATCCTGATACCGCCTATCCAAACATAAAATCCAGGCAATATTTTTCAGGCGGGGCTGATTTATGCTCAACGGCTCAGGATTATGGAAAGTTTATTCAGATGATTCAAAACAAGGGTATATACAACAATAGACGTATTATTGGCGAACGGTTTATCGAAATGATGCTTTCAAAACAAACATCACTTGATGACGGTGGTTATGATCAGGGATTTGCTGCGTGGGTGACAAATGCAAAGGGCGCTGCCGAAGGTCCCATGTCTATTGGTTCTTTTGGGTTCGGTGGTTTTTGGGATACCTATGGCTGGGCTGATCCGGCAGGAAACTTTGTTGCCGTGTTACTTCTTCAGATGTACCCTTCCAACCAACACAAAATTCATGAAAAATTTAAGGTAATTACTTATGGGGTGATTGACGATTTAGAATAATCTCAATTTTTGTACGCCGCGGATTTTAGATGTGTTCAAGGATATTTAAGTTCGAGTCTCAAGCCTGGAGTGATCGAACTATTCATATATGCCTTAAAGCAAGTGATGAACTTCAGAACTCCTGACTTCGTTCCCCAAAAATAAGTATTTCCTCGCATATTGC
>JBAXXU010000063.1:0-26013 GCA_037127735.1 Bacteroidota bacterium | reverse complement strand
TGATTTTCCAAATTACCGCTAATTTAGATTGCGCGGGGTAAGGAGTTCTGAAATTTGAAATATCATTTGAAAAAGACGGTAATCTGAATTTCTCGGTATTGACAGGCGTAAATGATGGAATTTTGAGAAATCTTAAAATTTAAAACAAAATCTGGTTATCCATTTCTAAAAGAACCTCTTCATAAAGCATTCCAATGGCAACTGATGCTTTAATCGGGTTAAAATCTTCATTCACATATTTTTGCAATATTAAAGACTCTTTCTGCCAGAATCTGAGGTTAGTGAAAAAATTATCTAATAAATCCGTCAGGCTCTTTTCATCAGGCGCCTGATGTTCAACGGCAACAAAATTAGTATTCTTATAAAACGAATAGTTCTCAGTTGAAATGAGTGTGCCCATACGCTTTTGATTTATCGACAAAACAGGAACACCGCATGCCATTGCTTCAAGAACAACGCGTCCTACTCCCATTACCAATACCGATCGTTGGATTATATCTTCTACAACAGGAACAAAACCATGAACGATACATACCTCCCTTTCCAACTCAATATTTAACCGCCTGGCTTCTTCTCTTATTTCAGATAAATAGTCGCCTTCGCCAATGATATTAAATGTTATTAACGGGAATTTTGAAACCAGAGAGTATATTATTTTCCGAATCATCATAAGGATAATAGTAGAATGTTTTTTATCTATCCTGCTTATATAAGTTATTGAATACGGGAGTTTCACTGATTGATTCCCGGATATTGAAATCCAGTTAGGTATTATAACAGATTTATTTATTATCCCCTTATATCTTTCCGAGGCTTCAAAAATATAACGGCTGACAAAAATAATTTTGCGGGAGTATCTTCTTGAAATCCATGATCGCATATCGTACCGTGTTCTGCCATGGACAGTTACAACAACAGGGATACCTGTAATTATTCCCGCGATACATGCCATTAGTATCGAAAGTCTTTGATGTGCATGTATGATCTGGATCTTGTTTTTTATAGAAATATAACAAATGAAAATAATCTGAAGAGGCATCAATATATCCTTCAATTGAAGAAAGAAAAAGCGAACTCCTTTATTAAGACAAGAAACCTGCCTTCCTTTTCCTGCAATAATATACACATTATGACCAAGTTCATCTAACGAGTTTGCCAGTTCACGGACATGATTTTCTGCACCACCAAAATCAAAATTTTTTATAAGATGCAAAATGCGCATTTTTCTGTATTTCACGGAATTGCAATCTGATAAAGGTGCATCCGCCTGATTGGGCGGCAAATATGTATATTTTTTTGTTTAAAATTTATGATTCGCACATATTTTTACACTTTGGGTATCCAATATTATACCTAAAGTTTGATTTTATGGTTTTAAAGCCCACCCTGACTACCGGCAGAAAGGCATTTTGGGAAGTTTTTTGCAAGCAGTTGTCTCTAAGCGGTATTAATAAACTTTATTAGCCGAAGCTTTTATCATATAAAGATTTGCTTCAAGGCCATCGAGGTAAATAAGTGCCCACGAAAGAGTATTATCCCTGAAGATTCTGTAGGCCCATCCCGGATCACTGCCGGCAGGGTCGTTTATATCAAATATTACAGGGGCAACTTTTGCCAGACTTTCAAATCCCCTGGTTTTCCCCATTTCCGTTATCAGCTCCTTCAACCCGGTCTCAAGCTTTGCTCCCAATGGTCCACCCTCAGCAGTCAACAATACCTTCGATGCAACCACTCTCTCATCAGGCCTCCAAAGGTTGCCAGGATTGGCGCTCCAATTTTCCTTCGAATTACCCTCAGCTTTTAAAATCAGATCCTGATATTCATTTACTGTTTTTATTACTTCATCAATCTTCCTGTCAACGGGGGTTTGAGGTCCCATTGCAGGCAATTGTTTCAGAACTGTTTCCAGTCTGATGTAATTTAGTGATAAATTATAGCTGTCGTCAATCCTGGCCTTTGAAACATTTAATGCCAGGAGGCAACAAAAAACAGAATTGAGGGCAAGGAGGAAGAGGACAAAGACAGTATTATTGATGTTGAAATTCCTGATTTTCGAAGTAACTCCAAGGAAGACCGGAAGAAAAACAATGTATGGGAAAGGAAGTGCGATAATTAAAAATATGCCGGCATTGGCCCAATGCTGAATTTTAAAAAGCATTGCCGTAAATACAACAAAACAGGTGATCCAGGTCACAAGGTATAGCAGCATATTCTGATTGGATTCCTCAGACTTATAATGATTTATCAAAGCTAAGGGGATAAAACCCAAAACAAGGGTTACAAATCCCACAGTTAGCAATTGACCTGCTCCCGCCAGATGATTTATTTTAAATATTATACCTGTAAATATTATCAGGGTGGTAACCACTCCCAGGATATATATCTTTTGTTTCATAAGTACATGTATTAACTTGATTATTATTTATTTGCAATAGAAACCAACACATAAGATTCAACAGTAACAATGCTGTTTTTTAGCAGTTCCAGTGAATGAAGGGCCGACATTAATGATATCGTGCCACCTGAATTGTTATCGCCCGGTAAGAATATTAAAGGGTCAAGTCCTTCATAATTATCAATATCCTTTCCTGAATTCAGACCTGAGACATAGTTTTTATATTCCGTCAGGGCAGTAATAAGCTCTTGCCTGGAACCTGCGCCTGGCATAAGAAAATCTGTGACAGGAGCTGTTTGAAATGGCTTTGAAAGAAGTTTATACTGAATCTCCGGCCCTCTTTCTGTCTGGCTTACCTGAGCCGGATCAAGAGCAGGTACACCTGGTTTTCCTTCTGATTCAGCAACCATTTTAGTCTGAATAGTTCCGATGAGAGTAAGCAGTCCGGCAGTTTTTGAATGTAATTGTTCCAATAGCGGATAAGCTGATGAATCGCGGTATTGATTTCTTATTGCCAGATTATTGGTGTACTTTGTATTGAAAAGAACCTGTTGTTGTTCCTGGTGGGAATAATAGCCATAATCATAAGCATTCTGGAGGTTTAGGTTTATCATTGCTCCCGGAACAATAATTGCGAGAAAACCTATTACTATAAAGATAAATCCGGCTTTAATATGGCTCTCTTCCTTCCAGGTTATCCATGTGTACCATGGGAAAGCAATTACACAAAGGAAAACTACCCCAATAGCGAGAAGGAAACTTGCCAGCGGCCAATGCTGAATTTTAAAAACCATTCCGGCAACATAACAGATTGTCCCCACAGCACCAAGGATATATGCTGCCCTTTTTGCCTTTTTCTCCTGGTCGGTTAGCTTACTTAGCAGTAATGAAGGGATAAAAAACAGAATACCCGACAAAGCTGCAAGGCTTAAAACCAGACCGGCACCAGGCCAGTGCTGTATTTTAAACAGCGTTCCAAAAATTAAAAATACTCCGGCAATAAATGCTGAAATGAAGAGGGCGAGCCTCTTCCTGCTATGAGTCTCTTTCCAGAGAACTCCAAGGGCCGATGGCAAAAAGACAAAAGCAAGCAGCAATGCCCCAAGAGTTATAAGAATACCGGCTCCTGGCCAATGCTGGATTTTGAATGTTGCGGCAAGTCCAAGCATTATCGTGCCTGCCACGCCTGAAATTTTCATTGTGTTTTTCATATATCTGTAATTAGTGTCAACTGCATAAAGTGTCTCTTCCTGTATCTCTTTTAGTCCGCGCGACCCTATTTTCTGTTTCACCTTTTTATATGCATCATTAAAGGTCAATCCTTCCTGCATCTCATACTCCACATCGCAGCAAACGTGATCAATAAGATCTTCAAGGAGATGAGAAAAAGTGATTTCCTGTCTGCCGATATCGTTGCTGATCTGGTCAATATGACGGAGAGTCAGTTCAGGCATGGCTCAGGCCGGGATTGGTATTAACAATTCTCTGAAGTGATTCGATGAACTCGTTAAGCTCTTTAATCTTTTCTATCACAACGGAATGTCCGTGAGGGGTGAGAAGGTAGTAGATACGAATCCGGTTATTGAAATTCTCCGATTCAGTAACAAGCACTCCTTCACTCTCAAGTTTGTGCAACACCGGATAAAGAGCCCCATAAGTAAGAATTATTCTGCCGTTGGTGAGTTCTTCAACTTTCCGGGTTATCTCATAACCATACATACGGCCATTCTCTTTCAACAGCTTCAGAACTATTGTCTTTAAGGATCCTTTTATAAGGTCTGATGGTATCATAACATAATATATAAGATGTTTATATATTGCAAATATAAAATATTATTTTTTATAAATGCAACTTTTTAATAGAATTCTTTAAGAAATTCTATTAATTCGACTTTGACAGATATGAAAAACCGTCCTGTTTTTACCCTTCATCCCCAAGGGGAACAGGCCGGTTTTTCAGCTTTCACCCCTTCTTCGCTTTCGCGAAGCTTCAGCGAAGCAAAGGGGGCCGGGGTAAAAAAGCTGAAAAACCTGGTTGGATTTTAATCTGTCAGAGTAGAATTAAAAAGAAATTACAGCTGAGTATTGTATTAACGAGGAGTTCCGCTGAGTATATGTAAAGAGCCGCAGAGTATTGAAATCCGAAATATTATCCCAGTTCTGTTAATGCCTTTACCAGCACATCAAGATCGGCTGTTGTTGTATATACATTTGGGGTAATCCTGCAGCCATGAACCCCGGCGCCATCGATAGGTGCGGTATAAATATTGTACTTTTTAAACAGTATATCACCGAGTTCTCCCGGTTTCAGGCTCTTAACACCCACATTTGCAATAGCGCACGATCTGGCAGGATCGTCAGGAGTGTTAATAATAACATGCGGCATGTTTCTGACTTTATCTGTCCAGTAATGCTGTAGATATCTTAGTCTTGACTCTTTTCTTTCAGCCCCGATCATATTATAAAAATCTATAGCATCCGCGATAGCCAGGTCGGTATGAACGGGATGTGTGCCGATATGATTTAATCTTGAAATATCATCTTCCTTTCTCTCTCCCTCTGCAAGCAGTGGCCACACCTTTCCTATACTTTCTTTTTTTACATATAATATCCCTGCTCCCAGCGGAACACTCAACCATTTATGCAGGCTGCTGCCATAATAATCGCAATTCAGTTCAGGGATTGTGAATTTAAAATGGGCAAATGTATGTGCGCCGTCAACCATTACCTGTACTCCTTTACTATGAGCCATATCGCATATCTTCCTCACAGGCAGTATCTGACCGGTAATATTGATCATATGGCAAACCATCAGAAGCTTTGTTTTTCCTGTTATTGCACCGGCGTATAAATTCACGATCTCATCATCGTTCTGCGGGTGAAGAGGAACTGAAACTATCTTATTTACAACACCATATCGCTTTGCAACCAGCTTAAACATCTCGAGCATTGCGCCATAATCCTGTTCAGCCATTACTGCTTCATCCCCGGGTTTCCAATCAAGGCCTCCTATAATCATATCGAGCGATTCGGTGGTATTGCGGGAAATTATCAATTCATCTGTTGAACAACCGGCCAGTGCAGCAAGTTTGGCAGCTATCGTCTTTTTGTTTTCAAACTGAACCGTCCGCATATAATATGACCCCTGATAGTTTACATCCCTTATATGACGGATCAAATTTACGAGCGTCTCCTGTGGAAGAATACAGTAATATCCGTTTTCAAGATTTATATAATCAGGCTTCAGAAGGTAACCTCCCCTGATTCTTTCCCAAAAATCATCATCTTTAGCCAGTACAGAAGGATGAACTTCTGATACGCTTTTAATAATTTGTGTCAGACTATCGAGGCCAATGATTCCTCCGAGACTCATCAGGCCGGCATTTTTCAGGAACGAACGCTTATCCATATTTTAACTATTAATGTTATTCGGTAAAAATTAACTTGTTAACAAATATAGAGTTTTTAAAAAGAGATACCCCAACGTATATTACATTCCTTTAAAAATCTCTTACCAACTCCAGATTCTTCTTCTTAGCATATTCAATCAAGAATTCATAAATCTCCTTTTTCTGCTCCCGTTCCAGAAAACCAAGATTTAGTTTCAGTGGCTTTATTGATTTCTGAAAAATTAATATCTTCGATCTTGTCAGTTGTATTCTGGCAATTCTTGTATCATGAATCTGAACCTGGTTAAACATATTCCTCCATTTGACAATTATGAAATTTTCTCCTGTACGCAACCACGATCTTTCCAGACCAAGTCCGTTTGTTATCTGATAAACCCCCGTGAATGCAAAAAAAAGAGAGCTAATCAGATAAGAAATTTTCTGCTGATCGTTCAGAAACGAAACAAATGAAACAACGGCTGAGAATATCATCAGAACTCCAATCCATCTTCGAATTACTATATGCGATCTGTTTTTAATTTCAAGATGCTCCATTACAAAAGTGTTTTTATAACCATGCCATCTCAACTCTGATGCTTTAATAAAATTAACAATTTTTTTGCACTATTGAAAAAAATCCTGAAATTATTTCTTATTCTGAAAAAACTGTATTATATTTGACCGTCCGGTTAAACTGTATAGTTAAACCAAAAAGTTAAGAGATGGCAGATAATGATAAACTGACCGAGGAGAGGATTTTTGAAGCAGCAACCGATGTGTTCGTTGATAAAGGCATGGACGGTGCACGTATGCAGGATATAGCCAGCCATGCCGGTATAAATAAAGCATTACTACATTATTATTACCGCACCAAAGACCAGCTTTTCAATGCCGTATTTGAGATGATTGCCAAGAAAATTTTTAAAAAATTCGCCCCGGTATTTGATGAAAACCTGAGCCTGGAGGCTAAAATAAGGTTCTTCTTCAGAGAACACATAACTTTTCTCCAGGAAAACCCCAAACTACCGGCTTTTATCCTTAACGAAATAAACCGTAATCCGGCCAGAATAAAGAAACTCCTTAATAATGTCGATTTCGAAAATCTATGGCAAAAGCTTTATGATCAACACAAAGAGGAGCTGGATAATTACAATATTTCAGAACCTATGATGCCACAGTTAATGACTTCAATTGCAGCATTAAGTGTCTTCCCCTTTGCAGCAAGGGGTCTGATTGAAAGTATCCTCGAAAAAGCAGGCATCAACTTCAATGAATACATAGAAGAGAGGAAGGAGTTCGCGGCAGAGTTTGTGATTAACGCTATAACCAAATAAGAAGTGACTAAAGTGACTAAAGTGACTAAAGCTGTAAAATATTAATAAAAAGATAAATGAAAAGGAAAGTCTTGATTTTGAAAATTCTGATGATATTGTTGTGTCTGCCAATTAGCGCCCAAAAGATTCTAACGCTTAAAGAATGTTATGACCAGGCAATGACCACAAACGCTATTGCCGGCGAAAAAACAGCATATTCGGAAATCTCAAAACTGAAAGACAACAACCTCTCAAAAGGATGGCTGCCAACACTCGATGCCAACGGTAGCTTCGTGTATAATTCGTCGGTTATCGATATGAGCAGCGCCCTCGGGGCTCTCCCGATACCGGGAATTGCTGATGCAATAAAACCTCTTCCCCACGAACAATATAAAATTACAGTCGATATAAACCAGGTTATTTATGATGGTGGCGCCATAAAAGGGGCAAGAGATTTTGAAAAAGCCGACCTGAGCATCAATGAAAAACAGACTGAAGCTGATCTTTACAAAGTGCGCGGACAGATAAACAGTTGTTATTTCAATATATTGCTGCTTGCAAGACAGAAAGAACTTCTCAAAAATTATCTTGACCTGATAAACAAGCGGATTTCATCAATGCAGTCAGCTGTTATAAATGGCGTAATTATTCAGTCGGATATTGATGTACTCGCCTCGGAAAGGATTAAAATTGAGCAACAATTGTCAGAAAATGATATCAGGAAAATATCTCTATTGAAAATATTATCAAGCTTTACCGGCACAGATATTGATACCGGCACAGAATTTATTCTACCTCCCCAGACAGTTGAACTGACAAATGAATTGTCGCGGCCTGAACTTCAGATGTTTGACCTCAGGAAGGAGCAGCTTACTGCAGGGATGAAATTAATTGAAAGCAAAAGGATGCCCAAAGCGTTTGGGTTTGCCACGCTTGGCTACGGAAATCCTCCCGGCAGTAACTTCTTTAAAGATGAGTTTGCTCCTTATTATATTCTCGGTGCAGGAATAAAATGGAATATATTTGACTGGAACAAAGCAAAAAACGAAAAAAAGATGGTCACGCTTCAGCAGGGAATCGTAGAAAACAGAAAAAAAGATTTGACAGATAACCTAAACAGGCTTCTAGAATCGAAAAATTCTGAAATAGTCAGCCTTAAAGCATTAACCGAAACCGACTCTGAACTTATCACTCTCAGGAAAAGGATAACTGTCTCAGCAGAATCGCAATACGAGAATGGCGCTATCACTGCAACTGAATATCTTAGTGAGATGAATTCTGAACGACAAGCTCTCATTAACTACGAGATCCATAAAATAAATCTTGCCCTGACAAGAATTGAATATCTGAATATAAGCGGGAAAGAGATTGAATAACCCCTTACCCCCCTTCCCCCCAAATGGGGGGTTAACAAAGTAGATGGGATTAAAGCCCCCCCAAATGGGGGTTAACAAAGTAGGTTGGATTAAAGCCCCCCATTTGGGGGGTTTGGGAGGTAAAACAGGGAGGATAAGAAAATCACAATAACTTAACATAATACATTGATAAACTACACATTACAATAACATGAAAATCACAACATTAGTAATTATAGCAACCGTTATGCTATCGGGATGTAAGAACAAAAACGGAGAAGCCGATGCTTACGGAAATTTTGAGGCTACAGAGGTTATCATTTCTGCTGAGACCAGCGGCCGGATCCGGCAGTTTAACACAGCTGAAGGCTCAGAACTTGGAAGAGGGGATGAGATTGCCCTGATAGACACAACCCTTTTTCATCTCCAGAAAGCAGAGATTGATGCAGGCATGAACAGCGTCAGGACGCGAATAAGTTCAATTAATGCCCAGAACGATATACTAAACCAGCAGATAGATAACCTGAATGTAAATATCAGGCGAATCGAAAAGATGCTGAAAGATGATGCTGCAACACAAAAGCAGTTAGACGATCTGACAGGTCAGGTTGCTGTTCTTCAGAAGCAGGTAGCAGCTAATAATACTCAAAAAGCATCTGTAGCTGCAGAACTCTTTGTATTTGAATCAAAAAAAACTATACTTAATGAACAGATCAGCAGGAGCAGTATTAAAAGTCCACTGAAAGGGAACGTCATTGAAAAATACTCAGAGGCAGGAGAGGTTACTGCTGCAGGTAAACCACTGGTTAAGATGGCCGATCTGTCAGTTATTAAACTAAAGGTATATGTCAGCGGTGCACAACTTGGTAGCATAAAGACGGGTCAGAAGTGTACTGTCAGAACAGATAAAGGTGAAAAAGGATTCAGCTCATTCCCCGGTACTATCAGTTATATTTCAGGAAAGGCCGAGTTTACACCCAAAATCATTCAGACAAAAGAGGAAAGAGTAACGTTAGTTTATGCTGTTAACATTGATGTTATAAATGACGGAACCCTCAAGTCGGGTATGCCCGGTGAAGCAATTTTCTCAATTGTTGGTAACTGATCCGATGCAAAAAGCAATAGAATCATCCGGAATCAGTAAAAGTTTTGGAACAACAAAGGCTCTGACAGATATTTCATTTTCAGTAAATGAGTCGGAGGTATTCGGTTTTATTGGTCCCGATGGTGCAGGGAAAACCACTCTTTTCAGGATTATAACCACTCTCCTGCTGCCCGACGAAGGTGAAATAAAAGTTCTTGGAATGGATTGTACTGAGGATTATAAAGAACTTCGGAAAAATATTGGCTATATGCCCGGACGGTTCAGTCTTTACCAGGATCTATCGGTTGAGGAAAACCTGAATTTCTATGCCACGGTATTCGGAACAACAGTTAAAGAAAACTACGATCTCATATCAGATATATACTCGCATATCGAACCATTCAAAAAAAGAGCGGCAGGCAAACTTTCCGGAGGAATGAAACAGAAACTGGCCCTGTCTTGCGCTTTGATCCATAAGCCAAAACTCCTTGTTCTTGATGAACCTACTACGGGCGTTGACGCGGTATCACGATTGGAATTCTGGGATATGCTTGGAAAGTTGCGGCAACACAATATAACAATAATTGTATCAACACCCTATATGGATGAGGCCATGAGATGCGATAAGGTTGCACTGATACAGGATGGAAAAATACTTGCAATAGATACTCCTCAAAAAATCAGGAATGGCTTCAGCAGAAAGCTCTATACAGTCAGGTCAGATCAAAAATACAAGCTTATCATTGCTCTTAGAAAATTCCCGGGAACAATCACCGCTTATCCTTTCGGCGATTCAGTACACGTGACATTTGCTGATGACATTGCCGATAACTCGCTGAGTGACTTTCTTATTAAGGAAGGTATCAATGATGCCAATATTCAGGAGGCTGAAGCCGGAATCGAAGACAGGTTCCTTGAATTGATGGAGAGGAGGGAGGCAAATGGGTGAAAAGGTAATATCTGTCCATAACCTGGTAAAAAAGTTTGGAAGCTTTATTGCCAACGACAACCTCAGTTTTGAGGTTTCAGGAGGTGAGATTTTCGGGTTTCTCGGCGCTAATGGAGCGGGAAAAACAACAGCCATACGGATACTCTCGGGTCTTTCAAAACCAACATCAGGAAAAGTTATTGTTGCCGGATTTGATGCTTACAGACAAACTGAACAGATAAAAAAGAATATCGGGTATATGTGTCAGAAATTCTCTCTTTATGAGGACCTTACCGTAAAAGAAAATATAATTCTATATGGCGGAATTTACGGCATGAGCAAATTGCTTATCAAAGAACGACTTACAGAACTTCTTGCAAAGCTGAGGTTTCAGGAATATGAAAATAGAATAATCTCTGATCTACCCCTCGGTCTGAGACAAAAACTTGCCTTTTCAGTTGCAGTTCTGCACGAACCGAAGATCGTGTTTCTCGATGAACCGACAGGGGGTGTTGATCCAATCACCAGACGTCAGTTCTGGGAGATGATATATGAAACAGCCACAAGAGGGATAACAGTATTTGTGACAACACATTATATGGATGAGGCTGAATATTGCGATCGGATTTCAATAATGAATGAGGGTAAGATTGTTGCTCTCGATACTCCCGCCAACCTAAAGAAGCAATATAATGCCACATCAATTGAAGAGGTTTTTATAAAGATTGCAAGACCGGTTATACCCTCAACTCCGGGGAGTTTAACACCCCATCCCACTAAAGGGGGCTATTAAATAAGAGGTTTTAGAACCCCCTTTAGGGGGCAGGGGGTGAAAAAAGAAGGGATTAAAAACCTGATAACAAACAATATATGAGAAGATTTCTTGGTTTTGTTAAAAAAGAGTTCCTGCATATTTTCAGGGATTACCGCACATTATTTATTTTATTCGGCATTCCGGCCGCCCAGATACTTATTTTCGGATATGCAGTCAGCACCGATATTAAAAATGCCGGAGTTGCCATACTCGATTTATCACATGACGAGATAACCCGGGAATTAACCGATAAAATAATCTCTTCCGGTTTTTTTAAGAGAACTGAAAACCTGCTTAATTACAACGATATCGACAAAGTCTTTAAGAAGGGAAAAACCAAGGCAGTAATTATTTTCGAAGAGGATTTTGGTAAAAAACTGGTTAATGAAGGAAAAGCTTCTCTTAGCATAATAGCCGATGGTTCAGAACCGAATACTGCAACTCTTGTAACAAATTACACTACTGCTATTGTTAATGATTTCACAATGGGATTGTCAGGTCAGGTCCTAAATAATTCAATCCGGATAAAACCAGAAGTCAAAATGTTCTATAATCCGAATATGAAAAGCCATTTCATGTTTGTCCCTGGAGTAATTACTCTTATCCTGATACTCATTTGCGCCCTTATGACCTCTGTCACGATTACCCGTGAGAAAGAGTTCGGGACGATGGAGGTTTTGCTGGTCTCTCCCCTCCGTCCCATACAGATTATACTCGGAAAGGTCATGCCGTATTTTCTTCTCTCTTTTATCAATGTCCTTCTTATTCTTGCATTATCATGGTTCGTATTTGGCTTGCCTGTTAAAGGAAGTATGATACTTCTTCTTGCTGAATGTATGCTCTATATTTTAATGAGCCTGACTCTTGGGATATTGATTTCAACGGTATCACAAAACATGCAACAGGCGATCTTTATTTCCCTCATCGGACTGATGTTACCAACTATTCTGTTATCGGGGTTTATCTTCCCTATTGAAAATATGCCAAAAGTTTATGATTATGTAAGTATGATAATGCCACCGAGGTATTTTATCGTCATAATCAAAAACATTATGATAAAAGGTACCGGGTTAATGTATATCTGGAAAGAGACACTTATCCTTATAGTTATGACGCTGGTTTTTATAGGATTAAGCGTGCGTAATTTTAAGATAAGGCTGGAATAATACGTAAGACAAAAGACAAAAGTAGAAAGACAAAAGTAGTTTAAAATTCCTCTCCTTGGAGGGGTTAGGGGTGGGTTAAAACAAGGGATAAGGCAAAAGTTTAAAGTAGAAAGGTAAAAGGAGGAAGTTAAAAAGATGAGGACAATATTATACCTTATAAGAAAAGAATTTATTCAGATCTTCCGGAATAAATTTATTTCAAAAGCAATTTTTGCTGTTCCGATTGTTCAGATGCTGATACTGGTCCCTGCAATAACATTTGAGATAAAGAATGTTAAGCTCGCTATTATTGATAAAGATATGACACCCGAATCGAGAGGGTTGATAAACAAACTTGAAGGTTCTACATTTTTCAAAGTTTCTTTTTCGACCTTTTCCGAAAATGAGGCCAACAGCCTGCTACATCGCAACAAATGCAGCATGATACTTCAGATACCTTCGGGCTTCGGGAAGGATATCGGAAACGGGAAACCTGGCAAACTCCTTGCTACCATTGATGCTATAAATGCCTCAACTGCTCAACTTTCATGGGCTTATCTCAATGGTGTTATCCGCGATTATAATATGGACCTCATAACAGAGAATATCAACTCAAGTCCGGCTTTTCCTTTACCACAGATACATATTACCAACAGGTATTGGTATAACGAATTGTTGAACTACAAGTATTATATGCTCCCGGGTATTCTTGTTATCCTTGTCACAGCTATAGGCTTCCTGCTGGCCGGATTAAATATGGTGAGGGAAAAGGAGATAGGAACAATTGAACAGATAAATGTTACTCCGGTCAGAAAATATCACTTCATCATTGCCAAAATGGCGCCATTCCTGTTAATCGGACTGATTGATCTTGCCGTTGGTTTGGTAATCGGTATGCTGGCATTTAAAATACCATTTGAGGGAAGTATCTTACTTATGTTTATTGGTGCAACACTTTTTCTTATTGCCGTACTTGGATTGGCTCTTTTCATTTCAACATTCTCAGGTACTCAGCAGCAATATATGTTTGTTGCCTTCTTCTGCATGATAATCTTTATCCTTATGAGTGGAATTTTCACTCCTTATGAGAGTATGCCTATGTGGGCCCAGTACTTCAACCTGGTAAACCCGGTTGCCTACCTGATGCGTATAAACAGGATGGTAATGCTGAAAGGATCAACAATTCACGACATCAGCAGGGAGTTGTATTCTCTAGCGGTAATTGCAATTTGTTTTTCAACACTCGCGGTAAGACGTTACCGGAAGACAGCATGATATGTCGGAATTAGAAAAAATAATTTTGCTTTTCTTCATTTAAGAGAAATGACTGCCTCCACAGGCCAGTGGTCGGAGATATAGATTCCGTGCTCTTTTTTGATCAGTGTGTTGTGTTCCAGTATTTTCATTCCATTTCTGACGAAGATATAATCTATTCTGCCACTCCCCGGTTTATCAGAAAAACCATTAAATGTATAATTGGGACCAAATGGTTTTTTTTCAGAAATGGAATATGAGTCTTTTAATAAAGGTATGCTCTCAGCCGGCCCGGTTAATATTTGATAACCTGCACTGGCAGTAACCATATTGAAATCGCCGGTAATAATGAACGGGAATCCTTCCGCTATCTTTCCAACCTCTCTTAAAAGAATCTTTGAGCTCATAATTCTTGCAGAATCGGAGTCATGTGCAAAGTGTGTATTAAAACAGAAGAAATGCTCATGATTATTTTTATCAACAAGCTCCATCCATGTTACAATACGTGGAAGAGAAGCTCCCCAACCCTTCGACCCTTGAACTTCAGGTGTGTCTGATAACCAGAAAGTTATTGTTCTTACCATGTCAAACCTCTCCTTTCTGAACAATACCGGGTTCATTTCCCCTGCCTTTGCACCGTCATCCCGGCCCACTCCAACCGATTCATAATCTGTCAGAACAGAATCTATAAACAAATACTGAGACCATAAAACCTCCTGCATACCAAGAATATCGGGGCTTTCTTTTAAAATAAAATTACATACCTGCGATGCCCTGTCGGGCCATGCATTAATACTGTCTGCCGGGTTATCATACCTGATATTTAATGTCATAACTTTAATCGCGCTCTTATCTGACCCGTGTGAACAGCCGGTCAGAAAATAGAAAAATATGATAACAAAATAGATTAGAAGCTTCTTCATTATATCTTATTTTTATTCAAAGATAATCATCTGAACTTTAAAAACCATAATAGTCATGTTATAGCTTCAGCGAATCTATTCATAAATGTCATGTATCAATTATTTATATATTTGTAAAATAAATCCTTTTGATGTCTGATATAATAAAGCTTTTACCCGACTCTGTAGCCAACCAGATTGCTGCAGGAGAAGTTATACAAAGGCCGGCTTCTGTAGTAAAAGAGCTTGTTGAAAATTCAGTTGATGCCGGGGCAAAGTACATAAAGGTTATTATTAAAGACTCCGGGAAGACATTAATCCAGGTAATTGACGATGGAACCGGCATGTCGGAAACCGATGCAAGATTATCTTTTGAAAGACATGCTACATCAAAGATCACAACCGCGCAGGATCTTTTTGCCATTACAACCAAAGGTTTCCGGGGAGAGGCTCTGGCTTCTATTGCCGCTGTCGCTATGGTTGAGCTTAAAACACGCCGGGATGAAAGCGATACAGGAATTCAGGTAGTGATTAATGGCTCAAAAGTTGAAGCACAGGAACCCTGCAGTTGCCCGGTCGGATCAAGCTTTTCTGTTAAAAACCTTTTTTTCAATATTCCTGCGCGGCGCAAATTCCTTAAATCAGATAATACCGAGATCAGACATATTGTCAATGAATTTCAGAAGATCGTTTTAGCCCATCCCGATATTCGTTTTGCTCTTCATCACAACGACAGTGAAATTTACAACCTCACACCCGGTAAGTTAAGACAACGTATAATCGCAGTATTTGGGAAACAGATCAACCAGGATCTCATCACACTTGAGACAGAGACAAGTCTGATAAGCATAAAAGGATTTATCGGGAAACCCGAAAATGCGCGCCGGACGTATGGCGAACAGTTCTTTTTTGTGAATAACCGCTTCATGAAACACCCCTATTTTCATAAAGCAGTTGCAGAAGCATACCGGAATATTCTTCCTGTTGAAGCAATACCATCATATTTCATCTTTATGGAGGCTGACCCTGCTTCCATTGATATAAATATTCATCCTACAAAGACTGAAGTCAAGTTTGAGGACGAAAGATCAATATGGCAGATACTCATGGCATCGGTGAGGGAAGCTCTTGGCCGTTTCAATATTGCCCCTTCGCTTGATTTTGAAAATGAAGCCCTGATAAATATTCCTGTAAGGAGTTCATCGGACCACATACCCGATTCGCCTAAGATTGAGATAAATACACAGTATAATCCTTTCAAGGGCGAAGAGCGGACACACGACAGACCCGGATTCGTTGAACGGTTTGAGAGAGAGAACCTGTCAAACTGGGAAAAACTCTATTCAGCGCATGAAAAAGAAAATGATAATCCGGAACAATTTGAAAAGATCAGGGAGTCACAAAGGAAGTTCTTACAGGTGAAAAATAAATATATTGTCTGCCCGGTTAAATCGGGATTCATGCTCATTGACCAGAAAAGGGCACATGAAAGGGTTTTGTACGAAAAATTTCTGGATTGTCTCAGCAATAACAGCGCCGTGAGCCAGATTGATATGTTCCCGGTAACTGCAGAACTTAATCCTGCCGACTATTTTATTCTGAAAGAAATCGAAGCGGAGTTGGGATTACTCGGGTTCAGCTTTCAACATTCCGGTGTAAACAAAATTACAATCAACGGACGTCCCTCCGGAAGTGATTCTTCTGACCCTCTCGAGATCCTTGATATCTTGCTTGAGGGTTATAAAAATACCCAGGCTGATCCTTCAACAGGGGCAAAAGAAAAGGTTGCAGCTGCAATGGCAGGAGCTTCAGCAATACATTATGGAAAGGGATTAAGTCAGGACGAACTGGAAGATCTTTTCGATTCGCTTTTTGCATGCCGGGCACCCAATTATTCTCCAAAAGGAAAGCCTGTTATAACCATTATTACACTTGAAGAAATTGATAAAAGATTTAAATAAAAATGGTTATGATACTATATGATTGCATCAACGCTTGAAAATCAATGACAATATGTCGGATCGAAATGGGGAATGAAGTTTGGCCTGACAATTGAAGTTTATAATGAATTTTTAAAAAGTAATAGATGAACGGATTCGGAAGAGGCTTTTTCGGGTTACCCCCGGTAGTGAAGAATATCATTCTTTTAAATGTATTAATGCTTTTGGCAGACTATGCTGCAAAAAGTGTATTTGGTACGGACCTCACAATGGTTCTGGGTCTTTATTTTCCGAAATCAGATCAGTTCATGCCTGTGCAGATTGTTACCCACATATTTATGCATGGCGGATTCTGGCATATTTTCTTCAATATGTATGCTTTATATATATTCGGGGGAGTGCTTGAGAATGTTTGGGGGCCAAAACGTTTTTTTATATATTATATGGTTTGCGGGCTTGGAGCTGCTTTGATTCATGAATCGGTGATCGCGTTCCAGTACAATCACTTAGCACAGAGCCTCAGTGTTGAAAATCTGCAACTTGTACTTAATGAAGGCACTGCATATTTCAGGGAGGGGAAAGTTTTTACTGACCAGACTATGCAAAGCCTCCAGATCTTACTTAATACTCCGACAGTTGGAGCTTCCGGCGCTATTTTTGGTGTTCTGCTTGCCTTTGGAGTCCTATTTCCAAATACGCAGCTGATGCTTCTATTACCGCCTATTCCAATCCGGGCCAAATACTTCGTAATGATATATGGCGCAATTGAACTTTATCTTGCTGTAACACAACCCGGAAGCAATATTGCTCATGCCGCCCATCTGGGAGGTATGTTATTCGGATATCTTCTGATCAGGTACTGGCAAAAAACCACAAAAACTTTATACTAATGGGAATTTGGAACGACATAAAGAAAACTTTCAGTAACGGAAGCAATCTTATAAAGCTTATATATCTCAACATTGGAGTATTCGTTCTGATTACTATTGTGGCAGCTATTGGTTTCCTGCTTAAAAACCCTGAAATATCCGGGAAAGCTCTTGACATTTTTTCAGTTCCGGCTTCACTAAACGCGCTACTTGTAAAACCCTGGACAATATTCACATACATGTTTACACATAAAGATATCTGGCATATCCTTTTCAATATGTTATGGTTATACTGGTTTGGCACTATCTTTCTTGAATATCTCGATCAGAGAAAGCTGGTTGCAGTTTATCTTCTCGGGGGTATCTGCGGGGCTCTTGTTTATATCCTGTCATTTAATATTTTCCCTGCATTTACAGGTGTTGTCGGCGAATCAGTTGCAATAGGAGCATCAGCATCTGTTATGGCAATCGTAATAGCCATTGCTGCCTATGTTCCCGACTATACTGTTCAACTCTTCCTGTTTGGGAAAATAAAGATCAAGTATCTTGCCCTGGCAATTTTTATTTTTACTTCAGTAATGGATTTTTCTGTAAATTCAGGTGGAAAACTCGCTCATATAGGGGGCGCTTTTTTCGGATATTTCTATACAATTAACTTACGGCATGGGCGCGATATTGGGACGGGATTTAACAAGATAATTGATTTTTTTGTGACAATTTTTAAGCCTCGGAAAAAACTCAAGGTCACTCACAGGAAAGCAACTACCGAGTACGAGTATAACAAGATAAAAGCTGAACGACAGACAAGGATAAACAGCATCCTTGATAAAATATCGAAGGCTGGATATGACAGTCTGACAAAGGAAGAAAAGGAAATACTGTTTAAAGAGTCCCAGAAAAAAAACTGATCACAGGAATCATTACTTTCATAAAACTTTCCGTGGACTCGTCAAAAATCAGAAACCGGTAGTAGTTTATCTCCTAAAATACTGATAAATTCGTAATTATATATAATTGCACTTGAAAAAAGTCCTTTATAGAGTTCTGTTAATCGTGAATGCATTCTTTGCTTTTACACTGTTGATGTCATATCTCGCTGTCCATATTAATCCTGACGATTTTGTTCTACCTGCCTTTTTTGGTCTTGCCTATCCCTATCTTCTGTTAATCAATATTATACTGGTAATTATCTGGGCCATGTTACTAAGATTTGAGGCGCTGATATCTATAATTGTTATTGCCCTTGGCATAACCCATTTTTCGAATTATATTAAACTCAGTAAACCCGGGGGTGACAAGACAAACACCTTTAAAGTCATAAGCTACAACCTTCGCATGTTCAATTACCTCGAGAATAAGAGCAAAAATAATTCAGAAAAAAAAATACTTGAATTTCTTCATGCTCAAAAACCTGATATAATATGCCTCCAGGAGTTTTTCGAGCCGGTTAATGCAGCTGAAAAGACAGCTGCTTTTAAAACAGCTTTGGGGAGTATGTATTATTCCCAGATGAAAAGCACAGGAAACAGGAAAAACAGGTTTTACGGTAACGCAACTTTCACCAGGTTCCCGATAATCAGACAGGGAGAATTAAATCATCCCGGTTCTTCAAGTATTACAATTTTTACTGATGTCCTTATCGGTAAAGACACTTTCAGAATTTATAATAACCATCTTCAATCGTTCAGGCTTAGAAAGATAGAACGGTCATTTCTTGATGAGATGACGGCATCGAACGATAATGAGACAATCGAAGATGTTAAGAGTTTATCAAAAAATCTGAAAAAAGCATTTGCCCGCAGAGCTCTGCAATCTCAGGCTTTAAAGGATAATATTAACACGTCTCCATTCCCTGTGATTGTTGCAGGGGACTTCAACGACACGCCGGTATCCTATTCTTACCACAAGATCCGTAAAGGGCTCAATGATTCTTTTGTCAATTCAGGGTATGGCGCCGGATTTACATACAGAGGGAGCTACCCTCCCAATAGGATAGACTACATTCTATATGATAACGCCCTTATTAACAGCTATTTTGAAATAATTAAAATAAAGTATTCTGATCACTTCCCGATTGTTGCATATTTCAGGAAGAAGGATTAAAAGGGTAGTTTCCTGAAATCCACATTCCCGCCCGAAATTATCAATCCGACTCTCTTACCCCTGAAAGCATCGGGATTTTCTTTTATTATAGCAAGAACTGTTGCTGATGATGGTTCAATAATTATTTTCATCCTCTCCCATACCAGAAGCATACATTCAATTATTGAGTCTTCTCTAACTGTAAGTATCTCATCAACATTCTTCCTGATAATTGAAAAAGTGAGTTCACTAAGTGAGGTGAGCAGGCCATCGGCTACTGTTAATGGATTAACAGAAGGAATCAGCTTCCCTGTTTTGAATGATAAATACGCATCATTTGCATTCAGCGGTTCTGCACCGATCACCTGAATACTGTTATTAATGCCTTTCACACAGGTGGAAGTGCCACTCATAAGTCCCCCTCCTCCAATTGGCACTATTACGATATCCAGATCATTTTTTTCGCTCAGCAGTTCAAGGGCAGCCGTTCCCTGTCCGCATATAACATTAAAATTGTCATAAGGATGAATAAGAGTAGCTCCGGTTTTTTTCATTATCGCCCTGGTAGTTTCTTCGCGGGCCTGCAAAGTGGGTTTGCAAAAAGTTATTTCAGCTCCATACCCGGCAACAGCGTTTTTCTTTACAACCGGAGCATTATCGGGCATAACAATATTTGCTTTTACCCCGTTAATCCTTGCTGCCAGGGCAAGTGCCGCCGCATGATTACCGGATGAATGGGTTACCACTCCTCTCCTTTTCTCCTCTTCATTTAAGGAGAGAACGGCATTGGTAGCTCCTCTGAATTTAAATGCCCCAACCTTCTGGAAGTTTTCGCATTTAAAGAACATTTCGCAGTCAAACATGGCATTTAACTGCCGCGAACTCATAACAGGGGTACAGTGAATAAAAGGCCCAATACGCGAATGTGCAGCCTGGATGTCGGAAAGTTCGGGTATTCTCATATAAAATGTTTCCTCAAAAATAGTAAATAAAAAAAGGGACACACCAAGGTATGTCCCCGTAATATCATCTTATTTACTACTAACCAAAAAGGCTCCATGCAACGGTAACACCTGCCATAACAACAGCTACCATCGACATAAGTTTTATAAGAATATTCATTGAAGGGCCGCATGTATCTTTGAACGGATCACCTACGGTATCTCCAACAATACTTGCTTTATGGCACTCACTTTTCTTCCCGCCATAATTTCCTCTTTCAATATATTTTTTAGCATTATCCCATGCACCACCGGCATTATTGAGCATACTGGCAAGAGTAAACCCTGTTGTCATTCCGCCCATTAACAACCCGACAACTCCGGGAACACCAAAAACTATACCGGTAACAACAGGTACTACTATTGCCATAAGTGCAGGAACAACCATTTCTTTCTGTGCGCCTTTAGTTGCAATCTCCACGCATTTTGCATATTCGGGTTTCCCGGTTCCTTCCATGATACCCGGAATTTCGCGGAACTGACGTCTGACCTCCTCAACCATTACTCCGGCATTCCTTCCGACGGCTTTCATAGCCATTGCAACAAATACAAAACACATCATTGCTCCAATGAAAAGACCTGCAAGCAATATCGGGTTGAAGAGTGAAAGGTTATATGCTGCAACAAAATCTTTGATTCCGGCATGTGAAACTTCGATTGCCTGCTGGCCCGCCTGAAGAGCTGCAGCTGCAGGTTCATGACTCTTATAAAACAAAACATCACCGATCTGTTTATAACCATCAATACTTTTGTCAGCAAGTCTGCCAAGCCATAGTTTCACTTCCTCCATATATGCAGCTACCAGAGCAAGAGCAGTCAGAGCGGCTGAACCAATAGCGAAACCTTTGCCTGTGGCAGCTGTTGTGTTTCCAAGGCCGTCGAGGGCATCAGTTCTCTGTCTTACTTCTTCAGGAAGACCAGCCATTTCAGCGTTACCACCTGCGTTATCAGCTATCGGACCGAAAGCATCAGTTGCAAGAGTTACTCCCAGTGTTGAGAGCATACCGACAGATGCGAAACCGATACCATAAACACCCATTGCAAAGTTGTGGAACCCACCTGCAAATGCATAAGCGGCAATAATACCTCCGACTATTGTAAGAACAGGCAGCCATGTTGAGAACATACCTACCGCCATACCTTCAATTATTACTGTTGCCGGACCTGTTTGAGATTGTTTGGCGATTCCTTGTGTTGGTTTATAACCATCAGAAGTATAATATTCTGTCGCCTGACCGATAATTACACCGGCAACAAGACCTGATACCGCAGCTCCAAAAACACCCCAGGTAATCCAGTCTGCATAAGCCATTACAGCCAGAACAACCAGGATAAGAGCTGAACTTCCCCCTGTTCCAAGCAGAAGCGCCCTGAGCAGGGTTTTCGGAGAAGCCGATTCTTTTGTTCTTACCATATATATTCCGGCAATTGACAATAAAATCCCGATTGCCGAAACCAGCATAGGAGCTATGATTGCTTTTATCTGATAATCACTTTGTCCTGCTATCATAGGAAGGGCAGCGCCAAGGGCAGCTGTTGCAAGTATTGAACCTGCATAAGATTCATAAAGGTCGGCTCCCATACCTGCTACGTCGCCAACATTATCACCGACATTATCAGCAATAGTTGCCGGGTTACGCGGATCGTCTTCAGGAATTCCTGCTTCAACTTTACCAACAAGGTCAGCGCCCACGTCAGCAGCTTTTGTAAAGATACCACCGCCAACACGAGCAAAAAGAGCCTGTGTTGAAGCGCCCATACCAAAAGTGATCATCGTTGCTGTAATCTCAACAAATTTCTGGTGCTCATCAATTCCAGCCTGAACAAACGTTAGACCTAAAAAATTAAATCCTGCAGTCATATGTTCCTGAGTAAAGACTACTTTAGTCAGGAAAATGAACCATGCTGCAATGTCCAGCAGTGCAAATCCAACAACAACAAGGCCCATAACGGCTCCGCTACGGAGAGCTACCTGTAATCCCTTGTTGAGCGATTTTGAGGTTGCCCAGGCTGTACGGTTAGATGCAAATGTTGCAGTTTTCATCCCAAGATAACCACAGAGGCCCGAGAAGATACCACCGGTCAGGAATGCCACCGGAACAAAGGGATTCTGAACACCCATGTAGGCCAGTATTGTTAAAAGAACGACAAGAATTATGAAAATCTTGCCGACAACTGTGTACTGACTTTTGAGGTAGGCCATTGCGCCTTCCCTTACAAATTCAGCAATCTCTTTCATCTTATCTGTTCCTTCATCCTGCACTTTCATACCTTTATAAAAGATCCAGGCGAACAGTAGTGCCAGAAGAGCTGAAATTGGCACAATCCAAAAAATACTACTAATCATAATATCTGTTTTTAAATTAAAAATTATTTTTTTGAAATGAAAAAAAATTCACCGGTACAAAACTATATTAGTTTTTTATTAATGCAAATGAAAATTACCTTTTTATCTTCATCGACTTGATCAGATTTTATCATTTATTACCTTTGCCCGGAATAAACTATTAAGAGTGTAAATAATCATGGATAATTTTTTTGACGGTAAAATATCAGAAAGACTCGGCGGAGTCAACTTTGGGAAATCAACGGTTATATACAAATTTGAACTTATTAAAAGAGCAAAAGCAGCAGCAAAAAAAGCACATCCTGAATTAACTATTATCGACATGGGTGTCGGAGAGCCTGATTGGCCTGCTGATAATCTGGTAGTAAAAGCTTTATCGGAAGAAGCCGGAAAACCTGAAAACAGATGGTATGCAGACAACGGAATTCCCGAATTTCAGGAAGAAGCAGCCCGTTACCTTGAAAAGGTATATGGGCTTTCAGGTTTAATACCGTCAGAACATATAATTCATGGTATAGGATCAAAACCTGTACTTGCATTGCTTCCAATTTGTTTTATTAATCCCGGCGATATTTTACTCACAACCGTTCCGGGTTACCCTGTTACGGCAACTTATACAAAATATCTTGGTGGCGAAGTCTATAACCTGCCACTACTGGAATCAAACTCATTTTTGCCGGACTTAAGTATAATCCCTCAGCCTGTTTTAAACAGAGCTAAGTTATTATATCTGAATTATCCAAATAATCCTACCGGCGCTGTGGCGACTATTGAATTCTTTAAACAAGTAGTTGATTTCGCTAAGGATAACAATATTATCGTTATTCATGATGCCCCTTACAGCGCTCTGACATACGATGGTTATAAACCACTTAGTTTTCTTTCTGTTGATGGAGCCATGGATGTTGGATTAGAAGTACATTCATTATCAAAGGCATTTAATATGACCGGTTGGAGAATAGGTTTTGTTTGTGGAAACAGTAAAGCGATAAGTGCTTATGCAACTGTAAAAGACAATACGGATTCAGGGCAGTTCAGGGCAATTCAAAAGGCAGCTATCCAGGCATTCAGGCATACAGAAATAACCGATAAAACGATTATAAAATACTCCAGAAGATTCAATCTGCTTGTTGACGCTTTAAATGATTTAGGATTTGACGCGAAAAAACCAAAAGGATCATTTTACTGTTATGTGAAGGCTCCTGCCGGTACTGAAAATGGTAAAGTATTTAATTCAGCATCTGAATTTTCCGAATTTCTTATTCATGAGTCATTAATATCTACTGTTCCCTGGGACGATGCCGGGAAATTTATCAGATTCTCTGTAACCTTTGAGGCAGATACACTTCAAAAAGAAATAGGAGTAATTAATAAGATGAAAGACAGGATGAAATTATTACGATTAAAATTCTGAAAAAAAGGCCTCATGGTAATAATCTCTGCTTAATGAAGCCCTCAGAAAGCAAGAAATCCATTGTGAGATTTTATTTGCATATATGTAATATTCTATGCTACACAACATTTATAAGTGCAGTTCTCAAAAAAATTTCTGTTATTAAAATTGTTAATGAACGAATTTATAGTATTTTTGAACCCAATTCAAATTTGAAATAGAATATGCCTAAGATTTCTGCAGTTATTATAACATATAACGAAGAGATGTTCATTGATAAATGTCTTGCTTCAATTGATGGAATTGCCGATGAGATAGTTGTGGTTGATTCATATTCGTCAGATGCAACTGAAGAAATTTGTAAGAAGTATAATGTCAGATTTATAAAGCACGAGTTTGAAGGTTACAGAGATCAGAAGAATTTTGCTTTAGGGCTTGCAACTTATAAAAACATACTGTCTCTTGATGCTGATGAGGCTTTGAGTGACAGACTCAGAGAGTCGATACTTTCAGTTAAAGATAAATGGGATTATGACGGTTATCTCTTTAACAGACGAAATCACTACTGTGGAAAGTGGATTCGATATTCGCAGTGGTACCCTGACAGACAAATGAGACTTTTCTATGCCGACCATGGAAAATGGGGAGAACTCAATCTCCATGAAAGATTCCTGATGTCAAACGGAGCCAGGATTGCCAAGCTGAAAGGGGACTTACTTCACTGGTCCTTTTTATCTCCTCAGGATCATGTGGAAAAAGTAAATAAATTCTCACTAATCGGCGCCGAGGAGTTTCATAAAGCAGGAATAAAGTCCAATATTTTCACTCCATATATTCATTCTATCTGGGGTTTTTTCAGGTCATATATTGTTAAGGGAGGTTTCCTTGACGGTCGTGACGGATTTTTGATCTGCTCCTTATATGCAAAATCCACTTTCATAAAATACAGGATACTGAGGCAGCTCAATAAGAACGGAGTTACGCGGTAACTTTATCAGGATGATCTTCGATGAAGATATAAAAGAATCTTTGATCGCACTGAAAGAGGGGGGAATCATTCTTTATCCAACTGACACAATATGGGGTCTTGGTTGTGATGCTACCAACCTTTCTGCAATTGATAAAGTCTTTAGAATAAAATCAAGAAGCAAAAATCAAAGTCTTATTATTCTTGTTGACGGGGAACAGATGCTTGAACGGTATGTAAGAAATATTCCTGAAATAGTATTTGAACTTATCAGCGTTTCCGACACTCCTCTTACAATAATATATCCTGATGGGAAGAATCTGGCCACAGGTGTTTGCAGTGAGGATGGTTCAGTAGGAATGAGAATATGCCATGATGAATTTTGCAGCGAATTGATAAGCCGGTTCCGGAAGCCGATTGTATCAACATCTGCTAATTTCAGCGGGAAACCATCTCCTGAAAATTTCGGTGAAATAGATAAGTCAGTTATTGATGCCGTTGATTATGTCGTAAAATACCGTCAGGATGACCGGCGAAAACATTCTGCCTCACCGGTCATTAGAGTGGAACAAAACGGTACAATTAAGATTATAAGAAAATAATCTATTTTGACCTGACATGCCCCGATCCGGAAACTCTTGCATCAACCTTAGGATTACCGAGATAAGTTACATTCCCACTACCTGAAATATTGGCTTTAAGCCTCTCTGTAACATTGCAGGTACAATTCCCGCTACCCGAAATTGATATTTCAATTGAGCCAATCTTTGTATTCTCTCCTCACTAGTGGTGCGTTGTTTTTAAAATATATCTTGTAAAGCATTATAATCTAGTA
>JBAXXU010000062.1:0-26171 GCA_037127735.1 Bacteroidota bacterium | reverse complement strand
CAAAAGACAAAAGACAAAAGACAAAAGACAAAAGACAAAAGACAAAAGATAAAAGACAAAAGACAAAAGACAAAAGATAAAAGACAAAAGACAAAAGATAAAAGACAAAAGACAAAAGACAAAAGATAAAAGTAAAAAGTAAAAAGTTAAAAGTTAAAAGTTAAAAGTTAAAAGAAAAAAGACCGCACTATAATTAAAACTAAGGGCAATTACAGGGTTTCTTTCTTGAATTCTTATTCAGCTTTTTATTGACCTCATAAGTGAGCCAGGCACTTCCTGCACCCACCAGTGCACCGGCAAGAACATCGGATGGATAATGAACCCCAAGGTGCATCCGGGAGTATCCAACTGCTGACGCCCATGTGTATGATGGTGCAATTACATACCATTTAGGATAAGCAAGGCTTACCGAAGTGGCAGCAGCGAAAGCGCCCGATGTATGGCCCGAAGGGAATGACGGGCTTCCTCCATACGATTTCTTTGAAATGTCAGGATAAGTAACAAAAGGACGATCGCGGTTTATAGAATATTTCAAGGCTGATGTAATTCCGAAATTTACGGCAGTAGCTGCCAGTGTTACACAGGCGTTTCTTATGAGCTTGTCATCGTGCTTTATAAACCCTGCGGTAGCCATTCCTGCAGGAATTCCGATAACCATATATGCATTAGAATTTGACACGATCTGAAAAAATTTATCCGAGGGAAGGGACTGAGAGGAATTAAGAGAACGAAGAATACGGATATCTAAGTTTTGAGAGGACAAAGAAACCGGTAAAAAGATCAGAAACAACACGAGTAACCTCTTGATCATTTTCATTTTATCATGTGTTTAATAGCAACCAATTTCAGCACATTATCAACATCTTTAGCAATTCGCTGCAAAAATCTGTTTAACACATAAAATTACAGATTTAAGTTGATAAATAGTTTGATTTTTTTATTCACTCTTAAAAATTATAAAAAGGAATGAAAATTGTATTTGAGTAGTTTTAAATATATTCCTACTTTTATAAACAAAATAATCAACGATAAAAATGAATAACGACCTAATATTAAGTGAGCTCTGTGAAAGATACCCTTTGCTTGATTCATTAAAGAACACAGTCGGCGAAGCAGCCGAGATGATTATCAAGTGCTATACTGAGAGAGGAAAACTTTTGGTTTGCGGAAACGGTGGCAGTAGTTCCGATTCAGATCATATTGTTGGCGAGCTTATGAAAAGCTTTGAATCAAAGAGACCAATAAACAAAGATCTTTCGGGAAAACTTTCAGAAGTATCAGAAGAGAGAGGCAAATACCTTTCTGAAAAACTTGAGTGCGGTTTGCCGGCAATCTCGCTATCATCACAAACAGCTCTGACAACAGCTATTTGTAATGATATTGATGCTGACCTGGTATTTGCCCAGCAGGTTATTGGTTATGGCTGCGATAAAGATGTTCTTATAGCTATCAGCACTTCAGGTAATTCGCAAAATATCGTGGACGCCTGTATTACAGCTAAAGCTATGAATATGAAGGTGATAGGATTAACTGGAATATCTGGAGGAAAAATGAAACAATATTGCGATATCCTCCTGAATGTACCGGAAAAACGAACAGCTTATGTACAGGAGTTGCATCTGCCGGTGTTTCACGCAATATGTCTTCTGGTCGAAAATCACTTTTACGAAAAAAATATATAAATTGATTTTCTTCGTTTACCCCGGCCCCAAGGGGAGCGAAGAAAATCAATGTTTTTTATTTTAAGCTTACTGATAATCGTAATATTTAATACAAATGAAGTCTGAATTATTGCAGGAAATACTTGAAAAGATCAGTTCAGTAAAGATAGCCGTAGTTGGCGATTTCTGTCTTGATGCCTATTGGTTTGTTGATGAATCGAAAAGTGAAATATCAATTGAAACAGGTCAAGCAACCAGGCCTGTTGGTCAGCAAAAATACTCCCTGGGAGGTGCAGGAAATGTTACAAGCAACCTGGCTGCAATGGGCGTGAAAAATATTCTCGCTTTTGGAGCTATTGGGAAAGACCCGTTTGGACCCGCGATGGTTAAAATAATGATGAACTCGGGCATTAATACAGACAACCTGCTGATCCAGGAGGAAGATTGGGCCACTCATGTCTATATTAAACCATATATCGGCGATAATGAACAGAACCGGATCGACTTCGGGAATTACAACAAGCTGTCGGAAGAGACAGCCGATAAGTTAATTGCCAATCTCGAAAAAAAAGTTGACAAAGTTGATCTGGTGATAATTAATCAACAGGTACTGTCAGGAATCCATACAGAATATTTCAAAAAGAAACTGGTTGAAGTTATAAACCATTTCCCCGATAAGATTTTTATTGCTGACAGCAGGAACTACAACGATTTTTATACCGGTGCTTATCGCAAAATGAACGATACCGAAGCCTCTCTGCAATGTGGCATAAAAAGAGCTCCCGATGAGACAGTACCATATTCCGATGTAATTAATGCAGCAAAAAACCTTTACAAAAGGTATCAGAAACCTCTCTTTATCACCAGGGGAAGCAGAGGCTCGTTAACCGTAAATGAATCTGGAATAAGTTTGACTCCCGGGTTAATGATCATTTCAAAAGTGGACACAGTTGGCGCGGGAGACAGTTATCTCGCCGGCGCAGCTGCAACACTTGCAGCAGGTTATTCCATCGACACTGCATCAGAGACAGGCTCTTATGTTGCAGGTGTTACCGTTCAGAAGTTATTTACAACAGGTACAGCCTCTCCCTCCGAAATCCTTGCAATAGGAAGTGATCCTGATCTTATCTTTAATCCGGAACTGGCTGAAGATATAAGACAGGCCAGACACCTTAAAAACACGGAGATTGAGGTAATCAGGGAATGGCCCGAAAACCTTCATATCAGCCATGCAATATTCGACCACGATGGGACAATCTCCACGCTGCGCGAAGGATGGGAACTCATAATGGCTCCAATGATGATCAAAGCGATACTTGGAACTAAGTATCAGGAAGCTGACGAATCATTGTATCATAAAGTGGAATCAAGGGTTCGTGAGTTCATTGATAAAACCACCGGCGTTCAGACGCTGATGCAGATGAAAATCCTACTCGATGTGATCCGGGAGTTTGGTTTTGTTCCAGAGGACGAGATGCTTGACGAACATGGTTATAAGAAAATTTATAACAATGAACTCATGCTTATAGTAAAAGAACGTTTATTGAAGCTAAACCGTGGCGAACTTACTGTTAATGATTTAACAATGAAAAATGCAATTCCTCTCCTCGAAAAGCTTCATAAAGCAGGCGTTAAACTATATCTGGCAAGCGGAACCGATGAAGAAGATGTGAAAAACGAAGCTGCAGTTCTGGGTTATGCGCACCTTTTTGAAGGTGGTATCTTTGGCGCCGTTGGTGACATCAATAAAGAGGCAAAAAAAATCGTTCTCGACCGTATCCTTGACAAGATCGGAAAATCTGAAACAGGACAAATCGCAACATTTGGCGATGGACCCGTTGAAATAAGGGAAACGAACAAAAGGGGTGGAATAACAATTGGAATAGCAAGCAATGAGATAAAGCGTTACGGATTAAACCAGGTAAAACGTACACGCCTGATAAAAGCAGGAGCTGATATTATCATTCCCGATTTTTCTCAATTGTCCGGATTACTCAGCTTATTAAACATAAAATAAAATGGCCCATCCGAAATTTGACAGAGATCTGCTTGCCATTAAAAAGCTTGCTGAACGACAAAGTAAGTTATCTGTTGAAACCAGCCAGATTCCTGTTTCGCAAAAACCTGCGAATCTTTCAGACAAGGACAGGGAACTTATTAAAAAAACTACGGACCGGATCAGATCAGCCAGACAAAAGCAAAAGTCAGTGATGCTCACTTTTGGCGCCCATACTATTAAAAATGGGATGGCACCTGCCCTCATTGCAATTATCAGCGAAGGATGGGTTACGCACCTGGCAACTAATGGCGCAGGTATAATTCACGATTGGGAATTTGCTTACCTAGGAAAGACGAGCGAGGATGTCCGTGAGAATGTAAAAAAAGGTCAGTTTGGAATATGGGATGAAACCGGCCGTTTCATCAATCTTGCCCTAATTATCGGAGCGTACGAAAGATTGGGTTACGGAGAGTCAGTAGGAAAGATGATATCGCAGGAAGGGCTATATATTCCGGAAGTTTCATTCTTAATTGATGAAGCTAAAAAGAAAATTGAAACTAACCCTGAGCTGGCAGCTTCAGCAATTGACCTGGCTGGAGTAATTACTAAATTTAAACTGGAACCGGGCTTTATGGCCATTCCTCATCCATATAAAAAATATTCAGTGCAGGCGTTTGCATGGGAGAAAAAAGTTCAATTCACCGGACACCCGATGTTCGGGCATGATATCATTTACAATCACCCCATGAACCACGGGGCAGCCATCGGCAGGACGGCCCTGACCGATTTCCTCTACTTTGCTGAGAGTGTAAGCAGACTCGATCATGGAGTTTACATGTCGCTGGGATCGGCAGTAATGTCGCCCATGATATTTGAAAAATCGCTATCAATGGCACAAAACATTGAAATTCAGAGAAACAGCCATATTGATAACCATTTTATGCTTGTCGTTGACCTTGCCGGGTCGGACTGGGACTGGCATAAAAGCGGGGAACCCCCAATAGATAATCCAGCTTATTATTTAAGGTATTGCAAAACCTTTAACCGCATGGGTGGAGAGATGCATTACCTATCAGCGGATAACAGGGATTTTCTGCTTGAGCTTTATCAGAATTTATCGGGTGGGTGAAAATAGAAAAACCACTGGAAATTCAGCGTTCCAACTTATTTGTAAATATCTTTTCTGTTACCAACCGAAACCACAGTCACAATAATTTTTTCATAAATAATCCGGTAATTGCTAACCCTTATGCGAAAGGCTTCTTCCCCTTTTAATTTCTTGTAGCCAAATGGTCTGGGATTATCAGCAAGACCGGCAATCGCAGTTTTAACAACAGGTATGATCTTTCTATCCAGTTTTAATATCTGCTTTTGGGCATAACGCTCGATTAAAATGTTATACTTCATTTTATAGCTTCTTCAATTTCCATGAAAGCTTGTTCAAAAGGTATTACATCACCTCTGTTAGCTTTTGCTTTCCGGTATTCTTTTATTTCTTCTAACTCTTCAGAATCAGCTACAAGCTTCCTGTAGGTTTTAATTGGAACCTGGATAGCTATTTTACGTCCATTTTTATCAGTTACATAATTCTCCTGTATCATTTTTTCATTCTTAATGTGTGGCAAAAGCGTTTCGCATTTTTGCAAAGATAAGCTACATACACATATTAGCAAAATCCTTAATATTTATTAGAACATCTTGGACTATATTTTATGAGGGCAAACTGATCCTAATCGGATAATCTTAATGTTATGGTTTGCATTGTATTTTTTAATAAGCTGTTTGATCTTTTCATTCAGATGTAAAGATATTTGGTAAAACTACCCCTTTAAAACTGCTTGTTTTTGTTACCTGATCGTGAGGGATTAAGGCATATTTCCAAGGCTTACCTCCGTATTCTGCTGTGTATTCAGTTGCATAATTACAATACTTTAAAGCAGCATGAGCTTTTGCCAGAATTTCAGACATGGCAACTGCATTAGCTGCTTTCGTTTCAATCAAGTAAATACAGTCTGCTGTTTCAGCAACAAAATCAGGTTCGTATAGTCTACTGTTGTGTGACCAATAAATACGGAATTGATTGGATGCAGGTCTTAACCATTTCAAAACGTCTTTATCGTTTTCCAAAATGTAAGAAAATATTTGTTCTGTTCTGCTGTCAAACTTGTATTCAAAATGACAACTTTTTTCGAAGCCTCTGAACACAAATTTAGGCACTTGCACTGCAGGGAAACTATCATCTCTGTAATCCTTTTTTTCCGCATTTTTGAGAGTTGTAAAATTCCATTCTTCAATTTTTGTGAAAGGTTTTACATTGGGTTTGATATACTCGGGTTCGTTTAAATGGAAATTTGCCATCATCTGATTATAAATTCTGGTTGCTATCAAACTTCTCCACTGGAACATGAGTATGCGAATGTCTTCACCTTCTTTAATGTTACTTTCTAATTCAGCAACGGCTTGCCGTGCCAACTTATGCAACAAGTCCGCATTATTATCATAGTCGATTTCGGAATAGTTTATTAGCTCTGATATAAGTAACTTAACTGGACTGCCAAAATAAACACCGCTTTTTGCTTCAATAACATCATAACTTTTGTCCTTCAAACCTATTCTTACAATTTCATCATTTAATTGCTCATAAGTAAAGTCACTCGTAATTAAATCGAAATCATCAAAACTGGCGGTAACTTCACCCTGCACTAAGTCCATTCTTGGAATTTCAATGATGTTCTATTTAAAATCAGCAACTAACTTTTCATAAATTTCAGATGCTTCTTCTGCTATTTGAGTGGCAAAAATATTAAGCTGTCCGGTGCTTAATTCTTTTTGCACCGCTTGCATTACCTGTTGTTTTACTTCGGGTTTCATCAGGTCATCAACTTTCTTTACCTGTGAATTGGTATTGAAAAACGGGATAACATTTACCAAAATCTTTTTTGCATCAACTATATTTTGTTGTTTTTGTTTTTGTGTAGCATCCTGAATTTTATTTACTTCTACCTGCTCTTTCTGTAAGTTAACTGTAATGGTGCTTTGAACTGTAATTACTTCAACTCTTTCATTTAATTGGGCGGAATCAATTTCAACAAACTTTAGTTTGTTAAGAATTGAATTTGGGTCTTGTGCCGCTGTAATTACCCGGTTGAAATTATCATGAGCGACTACTGTAAGTTTGTCAACCTTCTCATTTCCAGTCCTTTCTCCACCGAAAGGTAATCACAATCCTCTGCCAATGGTCTGTTCAACTAATACAGATGCGTTTGCTGCTCTTAACGGGACAATTGTAAATAGGTTGGTTACATCCCATCCCTCTTTAAGCATGTTAACATGGATTACAATTTCAATCTCATTGTCGTCTTGTTCTAATGAAATAAACTGTTGTTCAATCAATTCTTCGTTTCTTGTAGTACTGTCTATTTGCAAAACTTTATTAGAAAATGATCCTTCGTAGAAATCTACAGATGTAGTAAAGTCATAGACCTCTTTTGCATGTGTGGTATCTCGGCAAACAACTAAAATAAATGGTTTCACTAATTTTTTGCCAGTATTCAAAGCGAAGAGTTTTAGTTCCTGCTTTGTATCCTCATGGATACTTACAGCATCTTCTAATTTTATCTTTTCAATTTCTTCTTCGCTTCTGCCATGTGGATTAAAATCTTTTCTTGTGGCTATGGTTGGGTTCTTAACATACAAACCATCGTCTAATGCCTTTGCCAGGCTATATTCATACACTACATTTCTGAAAAGATTTCCCTTTTCATCTACCGGTGTTGCAGTCAATTCAATGCCCAAGACTGGTTTCAACTCATTTATCGCATCTTTGCTTTTATCTGCATGGTAGCGGTGTGCCTCATCCATTAAAATAACAAGGTCGTTCAGGTTGCTGAGATAGTCCCAATAGCTTTGCCCTAAGTATTCAGAAAGTCGCTTTAAGCGAGGTGTCATGTTTTTCCCGCCTTCTTTTCCCGGCTTTGTTTCCCGTGCAAATTTTGAAACATTGAAAATATTAATCCTTATTTCGGTTTCGCTGAATAACGAACTGACCTGATTGTAATTATCGCCTGTGATAATTACCGGCCGGTTATGCACAAAATCAGCTATTCCATTAAACACATATTTCGGATAGCTGCTATTGCCAAAATCTTCAATCAGCTTATTGTAGATTGTAAGATTAGGCGCTAAGACAAAAAAGTCTTTTATGCCTTTTCCCAAATAAAGATAAGCAATGCAGGCTCCCATCAATCTTGTTTTTCCAACACCTGTTGCAATACTGAAACAGATTGAAACAAACTCTCTTTCAAAATCGGTACAGGTTGGATAAAGTGACTGTACTTTTTCCAACTCTGTTTTCAGGTCAACATCTTTTTCCAATTCTAACTCCCCGGCAAGGTGAACAAGAATATCTAATGCCTCTTGCAAGGGTTTGCGAAGTGATAATCGCTGCTTAATATTTTCGGCTATCTGGTTCATATTTTTTTGCTGAATGATTAAAAAAGTGATGATTGGAAATCCTCATCCCTTTTCTTTTTGGCTTTAAATTTTGATTTTTTACCTGTTGTTTCCTCAATGCTTATTTCAGCCTCTTCAATTGCATCTTTTTCTTCCTCATCATGGGGAAGATTTACAATGTTGAAAGAATAATCATCTTTACCGAATTCACATCTGCCATAAAGCATCTGGGGAATTTTTTTGATTGTGATGTTTGAATGCCGCGATTTACATTCCGCTTTAAACCCTTTGCAGCATATCAGTAAACTTTCGTTGGGTTGCATCTCTTCTGAAAGCCGGTCAATCATTTCTACAGTGATAAATTGGGTGGTTGTGAAAATGAAATCCCTTTCGCTGCTATTGCCCTGCTTCCAGTAAATACTTTCGTGTGGTAAATACCGGAACCCTTCCTGCTTTGCCATTGCCGCTGCCAGCATATTTGCATTATATTCAGGATTGATTATATCGTTCCCGTATTTATCTTTTTGAATTAGGGAAGGTGCAAGTGTGTAGAATTTAAAACCACCACCACCTTTCCATTCTAAAACTTTGCTTACACCTCCTGTGTCTTCGCCTGTTATTACTTTTTGAAGTCTTGGAATGGAGTGTGTAGTTGCATGTTCACCTAATTCTATTCCTATCCATTTGCGTTTCATTTTATGAGCAACTGCTGCTGTTGTGCCACTTCCTAAAAAGCTATCTAAAACCCAATCATTTGGATTAGTAGCCATTTCAATAATTCTATGAATTGCTTTTTCTGGTTTCTTTCCATTTCTAAATTCAATACCACCTTCATTATGTAAATTATTAATTCCAATATCAAGCCAAATATCGCCCAAGATATTTACAGGAAGTAATTTGCCATCAACCTCTGTCATTTTCTCAGATGCAAATAATACCTCTTCATCATTATAAATTAGTTTGTTTAAACCCCTTTTGGAAATAATCTGAGTAAACTTGTTTCTAATGCCTGTTGTTTCTAATGCCTGTTGTTTCTAATGCTCGGTTTCTTGCAGTTCTAAATATTTTATCGGCATTAGCAATTAAAAATATTTCATATTCCTCTTTATCTTTAATATTCACCTTTGCTTGTATTGCTGCTTGTCTAATTGGTATGACATTCCAATTTTCAATAGTATCTTCCTTGTTTGTTATAAACTGAGAATATCTATCTAATGCATCATCCCAATTAACTTTTTCATAGGCTGGTTTTAGTGTAAAATATTCCTTGTTTTTTGCATAAACTAAAATATACTCTTTTATTTTAGGTGGCTTCTTATCTGCATGTGACATCTTAACACCGCTTAAATGTGACATCTTCACACAAATTGTAGCAATGAAGTTTTCTCTACCAAATAATTCATCGCACATTACCTTTAAATAATGAACCTCATTATCGTCAATGTAAATCCATATTGAACCATCTTTTGTTAAGAGTGAATAAAGAATTTTTAATCTGTCATGCATTAAACCAAGCCAAATGGAATGCTCAATACCATCATCATAATGGTCAAATGCACTACCTGTGTTGTAGGGAGGGTCAATACAAACACATTTCACACCTCCAATAAAATGTTGTTCTAATGCTCTTAATGCAAGTAAATTGTCACCATGTATAAGCATATTTTCAGTCTTTGGGGTCGCCGAAACTTTTGCTTGAGTCTTCAATTAAAATACGGGGTTCAAGCTTAGGTTCGATACCTTTGCCTATCCAGGTGAGTTCGAGTTTTTGGAGTTTATTTGCCATAGTTATTCAGCGTCTTTGTCAGGATGTTTTAATTTTTTGTTGCTCAACTCTTTGTCGGCAGATTTAACTCTGCGTTCTAATTTTTTAATATCTTCTTCGGGAGGTAGTTGTTCGGGCTTTATACCGCTTTTACCCAAAAGGGTTCTTACATCCTGGTTGTTTTTTACATGTTCGTTTGTAATACGTGTTACCCCTTTTAAATCATTTTTCTTCACATTGAAGTTTGTAATTTCGGTGGCAAGGTCTTTAGCTTTTATAGTTATAGCAGGAAGAAAATCGGCTAAAGGCCTGCCATCAGGTATGCGAAATTTGCGTTTCATCATAGCAGTATTGTACCCACCAAATAGAGCATTATCGCCTTTACTACGGATAATAGCAAAGCCCTTATTGTCAACACCTCTTTCAAAGATATTTTTCGAAAGTTCTGTTTCGGTAGCAGCTAATTTTTCTCTTGCATGAAGACGTTCCATTAAGTTGATGCGTTCTTCAAGCAACTCCTGCTTGCGGGTTTGCATAGCAAAGTAGCTTTGGGCAAAAGCAATTTGCTCTTTCTTCGGGTCGCCGTTTTGAGCAATGAGATAACAGGCAAAACGAGTGAGCATAATGTCGTCCACTTTACGTTGACCACCTTTTCCTAACTCTATCATTTTGTTGATGTCAACAAAATGATCAGGTATTTGATTGCCAGAGTTTTTGCAACTTTCTTTTGCTTTGTCAACAGCATTTAAAAAATTACGCCATTCAGAATATCCTAAAAGTTCCTGTAGTTCTCTTGCAAGCCAATACTCTATACCGTCCTGTTCACAAGCAAAATCTTCAAAAGTTTTGTTTAGTTTGTTAATTGTTTTTTTTTCCATATTATTTGTTGTTTGTATCATTTTGTTGATGTCAACAAAATGATAATACCTATTATACTAAACTACTTTAAAACTGATTGTGAATAATTCTGTTTCAGTTGTGTTTTGTTTTAAGCGTAGTTCTATTTCATCTAATAAATTGTCTTTCCGGTGTTCAATATCATCTTCGTTTTGGTATTGATTAAAACGTTTCCCGGCTAATTTTTTTTCAAGCTCCTTAATGAGGCGTTGTTCTTTTACCTTCTGTTCAAGGTTCAATAGTTTTCTTACTTCTGTTTTCCGGGTTTTAATTTCTTTATCAAGTTCTTTAATTTCAAATTTAATACTGTTCCTTACATCTTCGCTCCATTTCTCTAATTTATCGACTTCCTCATCAAAAAATATGTGGTTAGGAGTGCGGTTTTCCTCTATAATACCAACCAGCTGAGTTTGGAAATTTTCTTTGAACCTCTCCTTCAATTCTTCACCAAAAGTTAAGGAAGTGTTGGTAGTTTTTGCCTTAAGAGAAAATAAGCGCTGGCATTGTTCCGGTAATAAGGTATTTCCCTCATCATCAAAGGCAGCAAACAGGATATGATCTTCAATTTCAAAACTGGAAATCGAAATTTGTTTCGCTTGTAACCAGCCCTGTTTGCCTTTTAGATTTTCAAGTATTGATATTTTCTTTTCATTATTGGAATAATCAAAAATCAATTCCTGTAAAGGAACTTCTATCTCCTTACATTCGGCAATCACTTTCTGTGCTAATGGATGACCTACCCGGTATAAGTTTTCATTTGGGTGCAATTCTTCAGCTTCGTGTTTTCCTCCGATAATCTTCTTACCAACCTTGTAAGGTCCTCTGTTTATAATTTCACCAGCAAATGGATTCTTATTGAGGTAAAAACTATTTTCGGAAGAGTTGAAAGTGGCAAAGGGTTGTAAATAATACTTAGTGAGCTGCCATAACCAATTTTCAAACTTATTGAGATAATCGCTGCTTTGTTGAAGATTGATTTTTAGTTTTTCATGCACCTCTTCATCAAAATTCTCCAACAGCTTTTTCCGGGTTATATCAATACCTTGTTCTATCTCAGGCTCCATCTCTTTTTGCAGATAATCAAATGCAAGTTGAATGGCTTCTGTTGTTCTGCAAGTCTGATATATTTTTACAATTCGCCTTTCAAAATCAACTCCACTTTCTATCGCTCCCAGAACTTCATCGCTGGCGCCAAATACGCCGCTGAACAGTTGAAATTTCTCATCCAACAATTGATATACTCTTTGATCTGCTGCATTAGTAGTGTTCAGAAAATTAACAACAACCACGTCAAATTTTTGTCCGTAACGGTGGCATCTGCCAATTCGTTGTTCTATGCGTTGTGGATTCCAGGGCAGGTCATAATTTACTACAAGGGAACAGAATTGCAAATTGATACCTTCTGCTGCTGCTTCGGTTGCAATCATTATGGTTGCCGTATCGCGGAAATAATCAACCAATGCAGCCCTTTTATCGGCAGTTTTTGAACCAGTTATTCTGTCTGTGCCTTTGTGTGTTTTAATCCATGACTGGTAAATCTGATTACTTTTCGGGTCGTTATTGCTTCCGTTGAACAGAACAATTTCGTCTTTATATCCTCTTGCCTCCAGCGTATTTTTCAGATACTCCTGTGTCCGCGTGCTTTCAGTAAAAATAATAGCTTTGCGGTTGGCTTTTAGTTCTGTCAGTTTTAGAAAAGCTTTTTCCAGAGCAGTAAATAAAACCTCTCCTTTAGAATTTACAATAATTGATTTCGCTAATTTCTTAAACTCATTAAGGGCTTCAATCTCCTTTCTTATTTCTGAAATTTCATCTGCTGTGTAAATTCTATCTTCTCTGGTCGATTCTTCCTCCTCTTCATCTAACCACTCATCCTGCTGTTCTTCAAAAGTTTCATAATTTTCGACAAAAACATCTTCCACATTTTGTGTTAAAGATTCCTGTTTGGTAATTGCTTTCCCCAACTTATCAGCCAAGCCCTGCAATGTACCTGAAATAGCATAAGTGGAAGATGCCAGCAACTTACGGAGTATTAAAGTCATAAGTGTTCGCTGTCCGGGTGGTAAAGCATACAGGTTTGGTCTTTGCAGATATTCAGATACCAAGTCATATAGTTGCTGTTCATCTTCACGGGGTGTAAACTCCTGTAAGATACAAGTTCTGTTTGTGTAGCTGATATATTCCAGTACCTGCCTTCTGAGAGTGCGTTTGCAGACAGGTTCCAGTCTTCGTTTTAATTCATCAAAGTTCTTTTCTTCTGAAAGCCTTGTGTATTGTGATTTGAAACTTTTTAAATCGCCAAAGGAATATTCATCAATTATACTTACCAAACCGAATAACTCTAATAATGAATTTTGCAATGGAGTCGCCGTTAGCAATATTTTTGGTGAATGTGCAACTGCCTCTTTTATTGCTTTAGCAATTTTGTTGCCGGGTTTATAAACATTTCGCAACCGGTGTGCTTCATCAATAACAACTAAGTCCCAATCAACTTTGCTTACATAAATTGCTTTGCTTTTAATGAAGTGGTACGAACAAATGACAATCTTTTCAGATTGTTGAAATGGATTGAAAATTGCCTTTTTTAATTCTTCATGAAAAGATTTTGATTCAAGAATTTTAGACGGGAGAAAAAACTTATCTGCAATTTCCTGATTCCATTGTTTGCGAAGGTTTGCAGGTGCAATAATTAAAATTTTGCGTTTACGGTCAGCCCACTTTTGAGAGATAACAATACCTGCTTCAATGGTTTTTCCTAATCCTACTTCATCAGTTAAAACAGCACCTTTAGAAAGTGGTGATTTAAAAGCAAATAAAGCGGCATCGACCTGGTGCGGGTTTAAATCAACCTGGGCATCAGAAAGAGATGCTGTGAATTTCTCCAGGCTGTTTGAAGAGTAGCGTTTGGTTAATTCGTAAGCAAAATATTTTGCGTGGTAAGGAGTTAAATTCATTTATGTGAATATTTAACCAAACTGTTAAGCAGGTAACCCTTGTCTTTGCTAAAATCTTAAAGTTACAGAATCGTTGTCAGATTGAAGTTGCGGATTGGCAAAAAAAATACCCCGGACAATGACTAAAGCCAATAACTATCATGTAAGAATAAACTTATTTTAAAATATTGAGAGTCCCGAACCACTTAACACAGAACTGCGTATGCGTGCTGTCAGACAATGTTTATTCATTCAATCTTTCATTATGCAGATTGCAATTTATGTTCTCTGTCTGCTGCAAAAGCCAGACAAGTTTTAATATCATCCATTGTTAATTCAGGGAAATCCGAAATTATTTCATTATAGGTCATTCCAATTGCTAACCATCCTAAAACATCGTAAACTGTAATTCTGGTTTCGCGTACGCATGGTTTTCCAAATCTTTTATTTGGATTTCGCCTTATAAATGCTTTATAATCAATCATATAAATATTTTTATAAACTCAGCAAAGTTAATTAAAACCCTATACATATACAATAAGGATTCTTTTTTGCTAAGAGTGTCTTTGAATGTTGTGTTATTTTTGTCACATTGTTTCCGGCAAAAAAGCATCCGTAGTTCCAGCTCAGGTTGTGTCAGGCAAACTGAATAACAATTACTTTACCTCTGATATTATCTCAACCAGATATAAATAAACAAAGTAACCAGCGACAGTATTGCCAGATGCAGTCTCCAGTCTGTGATACCACCAAACTTTGCAATGCCTGCGGAATAATTTATTGTTGTCTTTTCAAGTTTTTCCGGAGAAGTTTTTGCTGTAAATGCCGAAACGGTAAACAATATTATCGTAATGAAGATCTCAGCCCATAATCCGCGGTATCCGAAATTCAGCGTCATTGTATGATGCAGGAAAGGGAAGATCTTCTGGCCGGTTTCGGGACCAATCAACTGGTCAGTCACAAAAACAGTTGCTATAATTACTCCGGCAATTACCGAATAAACTGCCCCTTTGAGAGTAACCTTTTTACTCACTATACCGAAGAATATAGCAGGGAAGATCGGAATCACCAGATAGGCCGATACAGTTTGAAGATATTTATATAATCCTTCTTCATTTTTATAAACCATGTAGGCAGCACCTATACCAAGCAGAGTAATCAGCATTATTACTATCCGCCCGTATGAGACCTGTTTCTTTTCCGGAAAATCAGGTCGAAACTCCACAATGAAATCGCGCACTACGAGTGTTGAAACAGAGTTCAATACTCCGATAAGAGAGGTGATCATAGCTGCCAGGAGCGATGCCATCAGCAGACCCCTCAATCCGGAAGGAAGAAGTTTATTGAGCAGAAGGACAAAGGTTTGTTTCGTGGCATCACCCTGCAATTCGCCGGGAAAAAGAGCAAATGCAATAACTCCCGGTAATGCAAAAATGAACAGCGGAAGAAGCTTTAGAAAAATAGCAAACATCCCGCCCCATCTTGCATTTTTAAGATCAGGCGCTGCCAGCACTCTCTGAACATTTACCTGATCCATACCCCAGTAGAAAATTCCGGCATAAAATGCAGTCGCCAGAATTCCCCAGAAAGGATAAACAGGATCGTCATAAGGTTTGGCGATCGACATCATCTGGGGCGCCTTCTCCATCAGCCCACTCCATCCGCCAACTTTATCAAGGCCAATCAGTACCATTATCGCGGCACCGCCAATCATGATAATCGTCTGGATGGCATCTGTATAAGCGACAGCAGTAAAGCCCCCGATAATAGTAAAGATGGCAACTATCATTCCGATATAAAATATGGTTGTCATTATGTTCCATCCAAGGATACTATTCAGGACAAGCGCTCCGGCAAAAAGGGTAAAAGCAAGCTTAGTCATAATGCTGATGACCAGCATTAAACCGGAAAAAAATGTCCGGGCTCTGCGGTTATATCTTAACTCAAGAAACTCAGGGATCGTAAAAACCTTATTCTTCATGTAATAAGGGAACAGAATAGCGCAGGCAAACCCTATTGTTATTGGCATGGTAAGCTCAACCAGGCCTGCTGCCAGCCCGTAGCGGTAAGAGTCGCCCGATAAACCTACAAGGTGCTCAGCCCCGATGTTTGTTGCAAAGAGTGATGCCCCAACGATCGGCCATTTAATTGATCTTCCACCAAGAAAGAAATTTGAACTGTTATTTCCTGCTTTTTTTCGGTAGGCCATATACATCCCATAAGAAAGACTCCCGAGCATAACAAATGATAGAACAAACCAGTCGAGGGCTGTAAGAGTCAGGTTCATTACAATGTTTTTTTATCTTTAGTTCACTCCAAACTTTAGTTCACTCCAAACTTTTCTTCAGGATTTTATCCATCCGCTGAATACTCTGAACCATCGCTCTTACTGTGTGATAATTGACTTTCCATGAGTGCGACATGTGGGTCCAGATCGGTTCACCACGACGGGTTAGCAAGGGCCACCATTCCCCGACACCTTTATTAATGAATTTATCGAATACAAACCGGTGAACATTTTTATATGCCGACCAGTATTTATCATCATTGAATAGAATAAAGGCATCGAGCATTCCTATTAAAACCTCAGCCTGCTGCCAGAACTCTTTTTCGCGATCGTGCACTCCACCTGAATGTGGCCCTTCCACGTAAACGCCACCAAACTCCGGATCTATTCCATTATCGACAGTATGATCAAATATGATTTTGAAAACATCACGGTAACTGTCAGCGTTAATTTTAAGGATTTCAAGGGCATGGATCAGCAGCCAGGCAAATTCTGCATTATGACCATAACATGTATTATCGGTGACATTTGTTTTCAGTCCATCTTCTGAAAACCTGTCCCAGCCCCAGATAATGTCAAATTTAATCTGTGGTGCAATTGTCCAGTCCTTAAAGAATTGAGGGATACCGGTTTTATAAACAGGATGAATTACACGGTTAAGAAGAATATCAATAACTTCCAGCAATTTACGCCGGTGAACATCCTCTCCTGTGCATTCGTAAAGTGTTGTGAAAGCCTCCATCAGATGCATGTGGACGTCAAGTGTTTTCCTGTCTCCCCCCCGGCTGCCCGGACCGCAAAGAGTCCAGTCGCGAAGGAACATCTCCCAATAGCCTCCATACATGGAATCGACACAATATTTCTGAAGCAGATCGAATGTTTTTCCGGCATATTCAATTCCCCTCTGATCGCCGGTAGCAAGTGTATATTCACTAAGAGAATAAATGGCAAAACTGTGCCCGTAGATTATTTTCTGATCGATTTTCACATTCCCTTTCCGGTCCATCATCCAGAAAAACCCACCATACTCTTTATCCCACATTTTATTGAGCAGGAAATCCACGCCATGCCTTGCCAGCTCAGCAAATTTACCATCTCCATAGCCGGCGCGATGTGATGAGGAGAGCATATAAACAGACCGGGTCTGTGCTATAAGTGACTTTTCATCCTCGCCAGAATCATTTCCGTTTTTGTCAAAATGTGTTATGAAGCCACCATTAACTTCATCTTTCATCCTTGATATCCAGAAAGGTAGTAACTCACTTTTGAGGTGATTTATGGCATCATTTTTAAATGCAATGACTTCTTCTTTGTTCATAGTAAGAAAATTAATTCAAACTCTTCAAATTAAGGATTGCCTCAGGAACATATTTATGAACACCCTGGATTCTGGCATCGCAGGTGGCGCAGTTTAAACCGCTTCAATTTTTACCTCCCTGCGGGGTTGATGAGGGGTACGAATTCAACTCCATCAACGAAGTAACACTTCCATATCGCCATACCTTAAGCATTATCCTGATAATGAACAGGAATTGAGATAGTAGGAACAAAAGGAATACTCCGAAACCTGTAACAGGCTTCATTTCGGTAAGTATGTTTAAAACAAACCATACGTATAAAACCTGAATTACCAACAATATTATCATTAAAGGATAGGATGAAAAAAAGGTTTTGAATGTCTGGCCGAATCCGAAACCAAGTGCTTTGAAACATGCATTTTGTTCTTTCGACACCTGCCATGCCCTGGCATAATCGGCAACAAGAAGCATAATTGTTAACAGCAGAAGAAAGAGGGGCACAACAATGGTAAGGGTTTTCAAAAGAGCTCCTTCTTCCGGCACAGAGGCATTGCCAACCAGCGACATCGGTACAACAACTATAACTAACGCGAGTACCAATACAATAATGCTGATTATTAATAGAATAACCAGGAATGACCAAAAATTCTTTGCAGAGGCTCTGAAGAAATCTCCGGCAGAAAATTTCGCGGATTCCCCTTTCAGGCTGTTGAATATTCCACCGGAAAGAAATGCATTCAGGAGAAAGCCGGAAAGTATCAGAAGGAATAATCCTGACATAAAAAAAGATACCAGACTTGTCATAACCTCTCCCAGATCAGCAAAAACTTCAATATTTATTCCATCCGATAGTTTTTCAGTAATCATGCTTTGCCCGAGACCTGAATTTAACGTACCTTTCATTGGAACAGCAATCATACTAACGAGAATAAGCGATGAAAACCATACTATTATTATTCCTTTCCACGATTTCAGCAATTGTAAGGTGGCTGATTTTATAGCTATAATTATTTTCATACAAATGAAATTATAACAAAATAAGGTTTATAAAAAACTGCATAAACGAAATTAACTTATTGGTCATTCGGCGCACCGGAACCCTGTCAGGATCGTCAGTCATTGAATTATTAATGTAATTCACATCCATTCTGATTTTAAATTCAGGATCAATTTTTACCCATTTAATCTTTCGTTTACCGGAATATGTATAATCCTTAAATCTGCTTTTACCATCCCACGATTCTTTAATATCATCACCATTATCAAAATGGACAAGTACATCGACCGGGAGCATCACCTCTCCTGCCCTTTCAAGTTCCACAACAGCTTTGTAAAGAGTGTCAGTGCCGGGTATTGCTTTGCTGACGGAGTCGCCTCTTTCCTGATGGCCGTCTGAAAGATTAATTTTCCTATTATTAAAACCTATCACTTTATAATCGCATATTCCTGTTCCATAAAGAGTCTGGTCAAAAAACCAGTTCATGTCAGGGCCAAACTTATCTCCATAAACCCGTGTAACAACATCATTTACGACCTTAATAAAATCCTTACCCGATGGATGTTTGAAAGCCCACTTTTTATAATATTCCCTGAATACCTCATTTGTTGTCTCCTCTCCAATTATTCCCATTAATGTATAAAGCCAGTTAGCTGTTTTCAAGTACGACATCATGCTGTAGGTGTCATGTGGATAATTCCATGAATACTCTGCATTACTTACAACCTGCCTGCTGTCTGAATTTACATATCCTAACCGGGACATTGTCTCATCTGAAACTTTAAGCCATGGATGATCAATCATACCTGAGTTTTCACCATAATAATGGTCCATTATTCTCTCTTCCCAGAATGAATTGACGCCTTCATCAAGCCATGGTTCTTCGAACTCGTTACTTGCCAGGATACCCATAAAATAGGCGTGACCAAATTCATGAATAGTAACCATCTCCGGCATATGAAAAGATAGCGGTATTTTATATGAAGATGCTGATGTAAAAAGGGTTGTATATTCCATTCCTCCGGCTCCTCCTCCTATTAAAGGTGGATCAACAAAGGTCAGATGAGGCCAGGGGTAGGGTCCAACATTTTCCGCAAGATATTCCAGGGCATTTTTTACAGCAGTAAATTGTCTTGCAACCTGTTCAATCCGTTTCTTTGGCAGAAGCAGTGTTATTTTAACATCTCTCCACTGATCGGTGAAAACAGCATAACCGGGCCATGCCGTCCAGGCAAAGTCAACTATATCCTCAGCACGATATGTAAGGGTTTTATGCCCATCGCCGACATCCGTTTCATTAATAAGTAAACCGCCTGATCCAACTATAAATTCATTTGGCACAGTAATCTTCACATCATATACACTATGGTTTGAATAGAACTCAGAGTTGGCATGGAACTGGTGACAGTTCCATGCTCCTTTTGTCGCGTAACGCATTCCTGCGGATTCATAAACCCCGAACTTAGGGAACCACTGAGCTACAAAGTAAAAATCATCAGTATAGCCGGTTCGGATTATTCTTGAAGGAAGCTTCGACTCAAAATTTATTTTCAAAAAAACAGTATCTCCCGGTTTAGCTGCTTTAGGCAGATTAATCTTAAGAACTGTACTGTCTTCAATGTTCCCATCATCCGGACTTACAAATTGCATTAAAGGAACAAGATCAATACCCTCTTTATCAGTAATATATATAATATCAATCCATCCTGATTCAGATTTCTTTGAGACAGGAGTCCGGCCTGATTCGGTATTAAAAGTTGTTTTTATGCTCCTGAAAGCATTAAGATAAAGATGCAACTGAACATCAGGCACAATATCGGTTGATTTGTTTACCCAATAGGACATCATCTCTCCCCTGACAATTTTAGAGGAATCGTTCAGCTGTGCATTAATACTATAATATGTCTGACGAGGGCTGAGTGGTTCCTTATTAATAATCTGAGATTTTGCCGGAGGTACTGTAACAAGGCAAACAAGAAGAAGAAACAGAATTTTTTTCATAATGCTATTTCAGCTCAGTACTCTTGGTGTTTTTTGTCAGGGTAAGAGGGAGCTCACCTCCTGAATATACAGCTTTGCCTGACATTTTAGTTGAATCTTCAAATTTCAAAGACACTACTACATCATTTCCTTCAACAAACACACTAAAAATCAGACTATCATTTTCGACCTTCACATTTCCTCCTGAAAGCTTCTCTTCTAACCCTGAAAAAGCTATCGTTGCAGTATGTTTTTTTTCTGAAAAACCTATCACGATAGTACCTGTGGTATATCCTTCCGGCGCATAAGGAGCTTCGAACTTCCAGGAACCAACCGGATTGATTTTTTTAGTACTATTTTGTCCGCTGACTGATAATACAGAAAGGAATGAGATTACCAGAAATGTTAAAATTTTAGTTTTCATAATAAGTTAAATTAGTTTGATTTCAAATATAGAAATCAAATATCAATATACAACTTATTTGAAAAGAGAATTCAGAAAAAATTATTAGAAGTGCAGAGTTGCCACTAGCAACCTCCGGCAGCTTTCTTTTTCTTTCCGGCAGCCTTAATGACAGGTTTTGCTGATGCAGCACCCTGATCCTGACTATTTTGTACAGTTCCACCTCCACCAAGCGCCATACCTGCACTTTTACGAAAGTCGTATTTTGCAAACTCCTCATCCGGACTTGTTGAAGCAGGTTTTTGGGGATTAAGAATTGCATCAAACCAATAGTTTAGTCCTCCTTCAAGCACAAAGTTGTTGTTATATCCGAGTTGCCTGGTAATCATCCAGGCTTCATTGGCAGCCAAGGTACCATTTGAATAGAAGATATTCGTTTTTACATCCTGGTTAATAATATCGGCATATTGGTCTGAAAGAAGGTCAGTTGCCGGAATATTAATAGCGCCGGGAAGACTGAATTTCTCAAATTCATCCTGGCTTCTGACATCAATGAGACGGAGTGACGGATCCTTTTTGATAATCATATCCGCGACAGCATCAGGAGTTACATACTGAGTGCGGGTGTTAACTTCACCCAATAATTGCTCAGCTGTCAGTTTGTATGGTTTTGTCTTATTTTGAGGAACAGCAGCGATGATCAGTCCCATCGGAATAATAAACAATGCTAATAATGTACGTGGTTTCATATTGTTTAATTTAAAAGTTTGATTCTTCAATTTCGGATTTGGGATTTCGGATTTGGGATTTCGGATTTAAATAAAAATCCACAATCATAAATCCGCAATCCGCAATCATTTAATACTCTTCTCTCGGAAATTTCTTTTCAGCCCATTCTGCAACCCCGAACATTGCAAGAGCAATTATTATCAGTAGAAAAGCAAATACCCCATCAGTCAGTCCGAGTGTTGTACTGATTTTAGGCGATCCGAGGAATTTTGCAAGGTACATATCATCCCACAGGTTATAACCGATACCAAAGATAAATACTCCGATAAACAAACCTCCGATAAAGACGAACGCATCCAGTTTACCTATTGAAGCACCACAAAAGCTGGTACCCGGGCAATAACCTCCGATTATAAAACCTGCACCCATAATTATTCCGCCAACAATCGCCGATGTCAGATAGGTGGGATTAACATAGACCATATTAAGATCGATCCAACCGAAAAGGCTGAAAAAGAGTAGTCCGAGCATAGCTGTTATTGCTGCCGTGAAGAATACCTTCAGGACAACAGTATCATAACCGTAAAATACTCCTGCAAGTTTTCTGCTTGAAGAGAAACCGCTTTGTTCCAGGACAAAGCCAAATCCGATTCCTATGACAAATGCCAGGAAGAGATTGGTGTTTTCTGATATTATTTCATTTATTGCTAGTGGTCCCATGGTATTAATTTATATCTGTTTATCTAAATGTCTAAAAGTCTTGCGGTCTTGCAGTCTTGCAGGTCTTTAAGTCTTTTTACCTATTCCCTGCTCTACGCTCTACGCTCTACGCTCTACGCTCTACGCTTTACGCTAAGCTGTCTTTATGCCATATCATATCCAGTTCTTCCTGAAGAAATATGCCAAAGCATAAGCTGTTCCGAAAATTGCCATCATCGTAATAAATCCGCCGAGCGACAGAACGGCCATACCGCTTAAAGCAGAGCCACTTGTGCAGCCTCTGCCAAGTTGCGATCCAAAGCCAAAAAGCACACCTCCCCCTAATGCAAGAAGCAATCTTTTCCGCGATGTGATTGTTGGTGAATGTTCAACTTTAAGTTTTAGGCGGCCGGCAATCGCTCCTGAAAGAAATCCGCCAACCAATATACCGAGCATTTCAAAAACGAGCCATGTTTTCATCGGATTTCCTTCATGCGACTGGCTGAATTCTTTTACAAAGCCTGACTTCTCTATTGACAATGGGGCGACAGTTGTAATAGCTGTTACCACAGTGCTTTTAATAGCACCGCTGGCACCAAGTCCACGACCTGCAACAAAATTTGCTGCCAGAAGCACAATGCCAAGCAACACCCCTCCCACATAGGGATTGAGGTATTTTGTCTTTTTCAATTCATTCGATTTTGCCATATTTTTATCCTTATAAAAGTTACCATACGCCGTAAACCTAATACAACCACCTGCTCACCTGCCCTGCATATACTATAATAAACCGCAGCATCAGACTGCCAAAAATTACCAGGCTGGCAGGTACCAGGACCGGGATATGAAATTTTCCAAGTTCCATTACTTCGAGAAGCGCGGGCAAGAGCATTCCGAGGATAACGACAAATATCCAGAATGACATGGTGTATGGCCCTCCGAGAAACATATCTGCAGCTTCGATCTGCACCTGAGTACTTGCCAAAAATCCCATAAACATGTGAATGATAAGGAATAACTCGATTCCGATCAATACCAGGTCAACCCGTGCAAACTGTTTCCGTTCAGCCTTGTCTTTTGATAATAAAAGAGTTGCAGCTGCCCCTGATGAAAGTCCGGAGGCAAGGAACAAGGGGCCAAGTATTGAAGTATTCCACAGAGGGCGTGCATTAAAGGCCGATAACAGGATTCCCGTATAGATCCCAAGTACTATTGCATAGATAAGCATTATCCAGGCAAGTACTTTTTTATATTTATTCAGGAATGTTTCCAGATCATATAACCATTGAAATTTCCAATCCCACTTAGGAAAAATATCTCTGATATGAAGTGCGCACCAGATAAATGAAACCGGGGTTATAACCATGAGTGTCCAGGCTCCCCACGACATGGGTGACTGTAATCTGATATTCGTGTATAACTGCCAGAAAAAAAGTTTATGGCGAAGGTCAATAAATAGTGCAATCAGACCAAGAATAAGAAGGACGGGCGCCAAAAAAGGTGTGATCCTTACGGCAGTCCTGTAATCTTTTTCCCTTCCCCTTATGAAATAGAGAGCTGCAATGGCAAGAATACCGGCTGCCATTCCTCCCAGAAAAAGATAAAGTGAGATTTGCCAGTGCCATATATGCAGATGTGGATCAATAAGTTGGTTCATCCTTTCGCTGACAATAGTTTCTTCTTTCATATATTATTGATAATTAACATCTTATATTAAAAAATACAATTGAGGATTAGTTCCCGCTTCAGGGATCAGAGTTTTGGATTTTCTCTTTTTTAATACTACCGTGACATTACTGTTCAGGTCGTCAAGGTCCCCAAAATAGAGGCATTTGGTAGGGCATACTTCAACACAGGCAGGCAACATCCCGTTCTTTAACCTGTGAGCGCAGAATGTGCATTTATCAACATAACCTGACGGATGAGGATAACGGGCATCATAAGGGCACGAAGCCATACATGCTCCACAGCCGATACATTTACTATGCTCAACAAGTACAATTCCTCCGTCAATGATATGACTTGCACCGGTAGGACAACAACGGACACAAGGAGCATTAACACAATGATTACATCTTTCCGACCTGATCTCCATTTCGAGCTGTGGATAGGTGCCATCCATAACTTCAACAACCCAGTCGCGGCAAAAGCCAATTGGTACGCTATTTTCAGTCTGACAAGCCACAACACAATCGCTGCATCCCACACATTTCCGTGTATCTACTGCCATAGCGTATCTCATGATGCAGCCTCCTCTGCTGTTTTTTCTGTAACAAATGTTACAAAATTTGACCTCATCCCTGTTCCTCCCATAAGCGGGTCAACAAGTACATTTGTTATTAGTTGCGTATCGCTGACACCTCTTCCGAAGCACCGTTTCATCTGTTTCTGTGCATGACCAAAACCATGAACTATATAGACAGAATCCCAGCGGATACGTTCGGTTACCCTGACCCTGACAGAAAAATCAGAAATAACATTATCCTGATTTTTAAGCCAGATATACTGATCTGTTTTTAATCCCCACTCTTTTGCAACGACCGGATTTATCCAGACAGTGTTTTCGTCCATCAGGTCGGTAAGATTCGGGTTATTTGATGTGCGGCTGAAAGTATGCATTGGGGCGCGACCATATATCAACCTGTAAAAACCTTCAGCCGGTTCTTCATGAGCAACAAATTTGGGAAGCGGATCGAAACCTGCTCCTTCAAAATAGGGTGAATATAATTCTATCTTTCCAGAATCGGTCGAAAACACAACCTGCTCATCTTCTGCAAAATATAGATCATCGGCATCTCTTTCAAATGTTTTAACACCTATCCTTTGCATCTCCTCAAGGGATGATCCGGCTTTTTTTAATTGCCAGTCGAGCAGATCTTCCTGCTTTTCAAAAGGAAAATAACCGGCAAGACCCAGTTTTTTTGAAAGCTCCCTCGCTATCCAGTAACCCGGTTTTGTGTTATTCATCGGTTCTACAGCTGGCATACGCAATGCAAGGGCAGGTTTCCGGTGAGGACTTACTCGTAAAATGTCGTATCTTTCCAGATAGGTACATTCAGGGAGGACAACATCGGCCCAGCCTGTTATCTCCATTGGCATAGTGTCAACAGCAACCAGTAAGTCAAGATTTTGAATTGCTTTGAGGGTATTGGCCTGGTTGGGAATGGTAAAGATGAGATTTGTCCCGTTTACAAGCCAGCCTTTTATTGGATAAGCCGGTTTGTTTTCGGGTATTGAAGCATCGATAAGGGCATTCGAAACCGGTGAGCTGGCTATTGAATATTTTCCGGGGAATAAATCCTGCCATGTTTTTGCAGGTGCCTTGAAAGCAGGAGTTGTAGCAGGGGCCAGGGCAAATTTTGCAGGACAGTAAAATCCCCCGCGTCGGCCCCATGAACCCAGAAGTGCATTCAGAATTGCAATTGCTCTGACTCTCTGAGTATCATCGCCATACCATGTAACATGACGTCCGGGATGAACAATTACAGCAGGAGAAGCATCAGCCATCTCCTTAGCCGTTTTACGTATAAGATCTGGTTTTATGGTAGTTATCCCATAAGCCCATTCAGGGGTAAAATCCTTAACATGGGCTTTTAACTGTTCAAATCCTGAACAATATTTATCAACATATTTCTTATCGTAATAATCATTGAAAATAATTTCATGCATCCAGGCAAGAAGAAGTGCAATGTCGGTTGCAGGTTTTATTGGAAGCCAGAATTTTGATTTCCCGGCAGCTGTTGAGAACCGTGGATCAACAGTAATTATTGTTGCTCCCTTATCAATAGCATCCGACATCTCCTGAACCTGTCCATTGTGCATATTTTCACCGATATGAGATCCAATCAGCACGAGGCATTTTGTATCGCGGATATCAGTTATTTCGGGAGAATAAGCTTCTTCGCCGAATGTAGCGAGGAAAGCCTCATCCCTGGGACCGCGGCATTGTGCATACGAAGGTTCAGCAATATTTGCCGAACCATATGCTCTTAATAAAATGGTAAAATAGGCTGATCTCGATCCATGAGTAAACAAGGCCATACTTTCGGGACCATATTTTGTGGAGATAGT
>JBAXXU010000061.1:0-26479 GCA_037127735.1 Bacteroidota bacterium | reverse complement strand
TCTTATTACTTTTAACTTTAGGCGCTCAAAACTATAGGCTCTGATTAGTAACAATTTTTTAATACTGCCTTTTTTTACTTTGTCAGTTCTTTTTTTACAATTCCCTATCAAGATATTTTATGTTATCTTTAATTAATCATTATAATAGTAATTTTATGGAGGCGATTGCAGTAATTTTATATTTAGTTTTCTCATACTGGATAGGGGTCTTAGGTAGGAAAAGAAGAATTGGATTCGGATTAGCTTTTCTTCTTTCATTATTTTTAAGTCCAATAATTGGACTAATCATTGTATTATTCTCAAAAGAGAAAATAGAATTCAATGAAAGTCATAAGTTTTTTGTTTACAGAGAACTTGCTAAAAAGGCTGAATTTAAGGGACAGATTGACCAAGCAATTGACAATAATATGGATAGCCTTTATCATTTAGAAAATGACTATCAAAATCTTGACCAGAATTTGGAAGAAAGTCGGCAAAAGTACATTAAAGAAATAACTGAAAAATTAGAAGCACTGAAAAAGATTAAATCAGAACAAGATACTGCCAAATAATAGTTTGTAAAAATACGACTGAAGTCCAGAACTATTCCTCTTTCCAGCACTGCAAGTAATTATATTTGTCATGACAAGAAACCTCTCTGCCATTAACCAAGACTTATCATTTATCAGAATTTGCTTCAACGAGACAGTTCTTTAATGTTAACCGGCACTCTTAAACTAGACAATTCCCAATGTAATGCTAGACTATTGAATGGTACTTTTGCTAACAAGGTCGGTTTAATTAATGGCCTTTGGCAGCCCGGACAGCTCTGTTATCAGCCCCCAAAGTCTATACTGTTAACTTTTTCCCGCTTATATAATTTTGTGGTACCATGACTGATCCTGCATCCGAGACAAAGTCACATGGGCTGCCGGCCGACGCGCAGCTGGCAGCGTTTTTTGCTCGCCGTTTAGAAAGATTATCTTGACAAGAAACTTTGCAGCCATCTACCAGGACTGGCAAAAAACTCGCCAGCCCAGACACAGACGGCCACTAATCAAACCGCCTGGCCGTTAGGTTTAAGGGAGGCCCGATTCCGGTATAGTCAACGCACAAAAGCAAAAGCTTGGTTGACGTCAAATACATGCTTTTTTTGCCAACCCAAGACTATTCTGTGACAACAATTCTATAACTTTAGTATTTAAACCTTGATTAATACTTATAAACAAATTAAAAGCAATTTAATCCATATGAAAAATCTGTTTATAATTTCAGGAGTAATCTTATTGATGCTATCAATCATTGTTATTCACGCATGTAGGAAGGATAAACCAACTCCACCTACTCTTACAACATCAGCAGTTACTGAAATATCTTATACAACTGCGACTTCAGGAGGAGAGGTAACAGATGCTGGTAGTGCTTCTTTAGTCTCCAGAGGCGTATGCTGGGGAACAACTGCAAATCCAGCAATATCTAACAGTAAGACATCTGAGAGTGGTGGATTAGGTGCCTTTACAAGTAACATTACCCAACTTACACCAGGTACTTTGTATTATGTAAGAGCCTACGCAACAAATAGTGCTGGTACAGGTTATGGTAATCAGGAATCATTTGCTACGCTTGCAGTTGAAGTACCAGTTTTGACAACTGCAGAAGTTACTGATATTACCCTAAGAACGGCCTTGTCAGGTGGAAACATAACAGATGATAAAGGAAGTTCTGTAACTGCCAGAGGTGTATGTTGGGCGACTTCAGAAAATCCCACAACATCAGATAGTAAGACCACAGATGGGTCAGGGACAGGTAGTTTTACAAGCAATATTACAGGATTAAATGCCGGAATGACTTATTACGTAAGAGCTTATGCTACCAATAGTGCAGGTACGGTTTATGGGAACCAAAGGAGTTTCACTACACTTGACAGGGCGATTACAAAAGGATATTACTTTATACAAGGAGTTAGTACATATTACTCCTCAAACTTTGGAGCAATATCAACGGTTGAAGAAGCTGATTCTATTTGCAGCATCCTGAATATCCATTCAGTGTCTGGCGTTGAATTTGGGCCAGCTTATTTTCATACGGAAGACATCACTGCAACCATTTCAGTAGCAAATGTGTTTCAGAGTCATGGCATCGATTTGTGGCTTACTTCCGGATCACTGCAAAAATGTATTCACGCATTCAACAACGATCAATTTCCTGATCGGTACCGTGCCTATTCGATGACTCCAGATGGATTTATTGTGCCGGCAACTGTCTATGCTCTTGCATCTCCCGAAAAAGTAATCGCCTTTGATGCAATGAATCCTGAAGCTATGAGTTGGTTCCTTGACAGATACACGCAGGTGTATCTCAAACCATTAGCACCATATACGTCCGGCTACTTTTTTAATGAAGATTGCCTCTATTATGCCAATGACCCTGATCGCTCAAACAACATTCGTATTGATTATTGGGAGCTTCCAGCATATAGTGATGCAGTCCTTCGTTTATGGCAGGAATACTGTGTAAATAATACTGTAACTTTTAACAGTGTGGTTGTTACCAAATTTCCTGTGCATGACGAATCCATGGTACCGAATGGAGGTGGCAAAACCCAATACTTTCCTGGCTATAACGTGCCACATAGTGTTGAAAGCGGGACTGCCGTGGTTTCGATACCACACAATACGGGAGTCTGGGCAGCATGGGATGACTTTGTGACGTCACAATATGTAAAAACATGGATCGGGGGAATATCAGAAGCAGTCTATCAAGCGAATTTCGACAATCCTCATTTCAAGGGAGTTATATATTTTGGGTTGCATGACTGGAGTCTCGGATACGAAGAGATAACCGATCCGACCTTTGTCATTGATACATACCATAGATGGGTTCCCTGGGGAACGCAAAGAGGGGTGCGACTTTCAAAAATATGTGAGTTACCTTATGTAGACCATATCATATGTGAAACTTATCCACCCATTCATGCAAATCTTAACAAATATATTTCTGCCTATAAACAAATTATAAGGGATCACAACAAAACTTTCGGCTTAATGCTACACCGTGATGACAATTGGGGATTGGATGGAGAAGACCTGGAAAGCGATCGTTGGGCAGCCATCCAATATTTCCAGCCTACTATCATTGCACGCTATCCTATCAACCGTCTATTTCCGACAGATATGTATTACAATGAAGATAAGGAAGCACTTTTCGACCATAGATTGCACGACTACAGGTGAGGATAGAACTTATTCCACTCACACCAACCAACCTTTAACCAAAAGCTGCAAAAGCCTTCCAGTCCGGCCAGCAATATAATGAGACAAATTATAACGAGGCAGTTTCCTGGCACCGAGACAAGTTTGAAATGCCCCTAAACCTAACACGGATGGTATGGGTAATTGCCTTCAGCAGCCCGGACAACTTAGTAATCAGCTCCATAAGTCTATGCGATTAGAATTATTTCCACTTATTAAAATTTCGTTACCTTGACTAATCCAGCAACCGAGACAATGTCAATAGGGCTGCTGGCCTTCGCGCCGTTGTCATGGTTTTTGCATCGCCACTTAGACCGTTTTATCGTGACGGGACAACCCGCGGCCGTTTATCGGGACTCAGTCATCTGGACAACTTTATCGTGACACGGAAATCCTGCCCATCTATCGGGACTATGCAAAAACACATGCCAACCCCGACACAGACGGCAACTCCCCATACCACCGGGCCGTTGTAAGCAAGCTGTGTCATGCCCCGGACGATTTCCTGCCTTTAACCGGGACACGTAAACGGGTGACAAAGCCGACGCTCCACTGCTGTTTATTAAATAACAACATCGAGACAAATCCAACAGGTAATCAATATTGTACCGCGTCACTCGTATGGTTTAGTAGTTTTCCGTCTGGACAATAAAACTCCGAAATGGCGGCTGCGCCGCAGACAATTTTATAGTTCCTAGATAGAGAGCCTGCGCACAAGCAAGAGTTTGGCAGTCCTTCCCTGCAATCGTCCCGTCACTGCCAAACACATGCTTTTTTGCTCCCCGCGACCACATATTAACAATGATTCCGTAACTTTAAGACTTTAACCCTGACAGATAAATGGAGATCAATCTATTAAACTTAAGAAATTCAATAAATAAAGCTTACCTGAAAGTCAAACCAAACAGGACTCAGATCGAGACTTTTAAGAAGAACATTACTAACCTACCGTCCCTGCATCCCTCCCTTCACTGCCAAACACATGATTTTTTACTTGCTCCATTATAACCATGTAGCTTATTTATAGTATTAAAATAAATCATGCAAAGAAGCAAAATCCTCTGTGCGCTAAATGGTTAATGCCAGTAAAATGCCACTATTTTGTCGGAGCGAAATTGTGCTTTACATAATTAATTTCCTATTTTTGTAAGATATGAATAACTTACAACCAACTTATATCGACTTATTTGCAGGATGTGGTGGACTTTCATTAGGTTTACATAACGCAGGTTGGCGAGGCTTATTTGCTATTGAGAAAAATCAGGATGCATTTGAAACACTAAGGGCTAACTTAATGGAAAACAAGAATCATTTCGATTGGCCAACATGGTTACCAAAGACGAATCTGGAAATAGACGATGTTTTAAATAAATATATAGAAAACTTAAAATCCTTAAACGGTAATGTCGATTTAGTTGCAGGAGGACCTCCCTGCCAAGGATTTTCTACAGCAGGCCGAAGAAAAGAGGACGATGTTCGTAATGGCTTGATAAAATCCTATTTACGTTTTATTATGTATGTAAGACCAAAAGTCATTTTCTTTGAAAATGTGAAAGGATTTACTCAAAAGTTTGAGAAGAATAAATCAAAAGGAATTACTTACTCACATTATGTTTTAAGGGTTCTAAGGTTTTTTGGATATGAAGTTGAAGGGAAAATGGTTGATTTTTCAAAATACGGCATACCTCAAAAAAGAACTCGCTTTATTCTAATCGGTATAAGAAAAGATATGGCGGAAAAGAGTAATCTCAAAGCGAAAATGTTTTTCAAATTATTGGCTAAAAACAAAAACTTATTTTTGACAAGCAAGAATTTACCTCAGAGTCCAACTCTCGGTAGTGCGATATCTGATTTATTGAAACAAAATGGATTAGTTGAAACTCCAGATAGAAAGAATTTTTATAGTGGTGTTTATTCAACCCCAAAGTCAAAGTATCAGAAATTTCTAAGGGGAGGTATTGTATATGATATTATTCCAAACAGCCACAGTTTCCCAAAACATAAACCTGAAATTGTAAAAAGATTTACCTATTTCCTTAGAAAGCAAAACTCAAACAAGAATATTTGTGATACGACTCGTGAGAAATTTAGTATCAATAAACATACAATAATTCCCCTGTCACGAGAACTACCTACTCCTACAATTACAACCTTACCTGATGATTATATCCATTATTGTGAACCGAGAATATTAACAGTCAGAGAATATGCAAGAATTCAGAGCTTTCCTGACTGGTTTGCATTTAAAGGAAAGTATACTACAGGTGGAAAAGTAAGAACCAAAGAGGTTCCTAGATACTCTCAGATTGGGAATGCAATTCCCCCGCTCTTTGGTGAACAAAGCGGGATAATTTTAAAAAGATTAGTCAGATAATGGAGCCCGAATATTTTAAAATAAGTTCGGGTTTGAAAAACCTGATTGGAAGCGAATTAATTACTGACAATTTTGTTGCAGTATTCGAATTAGTTAAAAATTCTTTTGATGCCAAGGCTACAGAAGTTAAAATTAGTTTTGAAGATATTCGTTCAAATCACACCAGAATAACCATTCAAGACAATGGTAAAGGAATGGATTATAGCGATCTGGTTAACAAGTGGTTATTCGTAGCTTATTCAGCCAAAAGAGATGGAACAGAGGACCAAGAAGATTATAGAAACAAACTCAGACCTGATTGGTTCTATGCTGGGGCAAAAGGGGTAGGCCGGTTTTCTTGTGACACATTAGGCCGATATCTAAACCTTATTACCATTAAAAACGAACCTAATGCAAAAATTGAGAATCTCAAAGTTGATTGGAAAAAGTTTGAAGAAGACCAGAAAAAGGAATTTATTACTATACCAGTAGAACATAATATTCTTCAAAACACCACTCATAACTTAAAACATGGGACTATATTAGAAATTACTGGTATCAATCTGGGCGAATGGAATCGCGAGAACCTTAAAAAACTTAAGCATAAGCTTTCTAAGCTAGTAAGACCGGATTTAAATAAATCGATTAAGGAAAAGAAGTTTAAAATTACTTTAGATATTCCTGAAGAAAAAGACAACGATGAAAAGGAAACTGAGAAGGGGCTACTGAAAGGAGAAAATGAAGGGTACTTTTATTATAACACTGTAAATGGTGAAATAAAAAATTTCATTTTTGATGAACTGGATATTCGTACAACCAAGATTGTCTCAACTATTTCTCTTGATGGCAAATATGTCACAACTGAACTAATTGACCGTGAACTTTTTATTTATAAAATAAAAGAACAAAATAAATATGACTTACTAAAAGATATTTCAATCACGCTTTACTTTTTAAATCGTGGAGCAAAGTCAGTTTTTTCAAGAAGAATGGGGATTCAGCCTGTAGAATATGGTAGCCTCTTTGTGTATAAAAATGGTTTTCGTATTTATCCTTATGGTGAACGTGGTGATGATTCATTAGGGATTGATAACAGAGCTGTTCAAGGATATAACAGATTTATAGGTTTAAGAAATTTAATAGGTCAAGTGGATATTCAAGGTGAAAACCCTGAATTAAGAGAAGCAACAAGTAGGGATGCCGGTATGGTAAAAACTAAAGCATACTACCAATTGTCAGATGCTAGCCCATTTGCAGACAGTCTTTTGTTAACTACCTTAAAACGATTAGAAAAATACGTTGTTGATGTTACACAATGGGGCATCAATGATGAAAATTACGAAATTAGAGATAGTAAAGACGCTAAGGAAGGCCTGGTTAAGCTTATTTCCAATATTTATGATGACAAGACTCTTGTAAGCGTGAACTATAATAAAGACATTATAAACCTTCTTGACCAAAAAGAAGCAAAAAGTGCGAAAAAGTTATTGGCTAATTTTAAAAGGATTGCAGCAGAATCAAAAAATGATCAGCTTCTAAAAGATGCTAAAAATCTGGAAACAAGAATTGTTCAACAATCCAAAGCCCTTGAATCTGCAACAAAAGAATTGCATGAAAAGGAAAAACAAGGAAAGACTTTAAAGGATGAATTGGATCAACAAACAAGTGAGACTCTGTTTGCAAGAGCAGTTGTAACAACGGAAAGTAAAGAATTACTTAGTGTTCAACATCATATATACAGACATTCTGCCCAACATATTTCCAGCTTTTTAGACAACCTTATAATTGCAATCAATAATGAGTCCCCTAAAGACAAATTACTTGAAATGGTTAATAAGATAGCGTTTGAAAACAAGAAAATCATTACACTTTCAAGGTTTGTAACAAAAGCCAATTTTGATACAACTACAAATAGAATAAAAGCGGACTTGATAAAATTTGTAAATGAATATGTGACTAATGTTTATAGTGAATATAAACATTTAGCTATGAACAACCAAAATTTGGATATTAAGTGTTTCACACCTAATGATTTAATATTTGAATTTACGTTTAAGCCTATCGAATTAATAATTATTTTGGACAACTTACTCAGTAACTCTTTCAAAGCCAAAGCAAAAATGGTTAAATTAATTTGGGAGAAAGCTAAAGATAATGAAACAGTATTAAGAGTTATTGATGATGGTATTGGTATTCCGGATAAAAATGTTAATAAGATATTCGATTTCCGTTTTACTACAACAAACGGTTCCGGCCTTGGTCTTTACCATTCCAAAGACATAATTGAGAAAATGGGGGGTAGTATCACTTTAAACAACAAGATAAAACAAGGTGTGGAATTTATATTAAAATTTAAAAAATGAACAATTTAAAATACCGGATTTTATGGGTAGATGATAATATTGAAACCTTTATTGATTTAACAATTGACAAAGAATTTGAAGATTATCTTCTTGGATTAGGCTTTGTACCAGAAATAATAAAATTTGAAACGGCAGATAAGGTTCTTGAACACCTAAAAGTCGATAAAAAATTTGATTTGATATTATCCGATTTAAACTTAGCAAATGACGAACGTGGTGATGCGCTCATAAATAAGATTCGGGAAGGCGATATATTTACAGAAGTATTGTTTTATTCAGGGAAACCAGGCTTTGAAGAAATTGCTAAGACTCTTTACCAAGATAGGGTATCCTTTTTTAGCCTTATAGATGATGAAGGTTTCCGTAAATTCCGTGAAAAAGTTTACCTATTAATTAGACTTACTATCACCAAATTACAAGAATTGAATAATATTAGGGGATTAGTAATGGCCGAAACAAGCGAGTTAGATAATCTGGTAATAGATATTCTTCAATCATTTTTTTTGAAAGAAGAAAGTGAAACTAATAATCTTAGGGAATATATAATTAAAGCTATTCAAGATTCAATTAAAGGCAATTCCAAAAGGTCAGAAAAATTAATTGAATTAGACAATATATCAATATTAAATGAAAGAATTTTTGACGCTGATAAGAAAGCTAGAACAATTGGTAAATTATTAGAATTTAAAGGCATACATACAAAAGAACCCTATATCGATTTTTATAAGAACTACAAGGAAAATGTTTTAGATAAAAGAAATCTTTTGGCGCATGTAAAGAGCGACACAATTGACGGTATTGAGTATTTAATTTTCCCAGATGGAAGTGGGGAGAAGATAGACCAAGAACAATGCATTAAGATACGAACCAACTTGAAAAAATATTCAGAGTTACTAAGAAACATAAGGAGTGAAATAATTGGTGAGGCTTTATAAATGTTAAATTTAATAGAAATCAATTCCGTTGTTTACAGGGACAATAAAGGTAGGTTGATCTGGCATGGTTTTACAAACTGTTCTCGCTAAAAAGACAAATTACTTACAGAGTGTCGATCTTCCTAAAGCTGGGATTGTAAAAATCAGACTAAAATCTAGAACTTTAGATCTGTTTTTGCCTGTAAGTATTCAAGTTTTTTCAATTAAGTTAATTCCATATATTCAAAATGACTGATGTTCATAACCGGCAGACCCGTAGTTACAACATGAGCCAGATCAAAGGGAAGGATACCAAACCTGAGATATTAGTTAGAAAATTTCTGTTTTCCAATGGATTCAGGTACACATTACATGATAAAAAATTACCTGGGAAACCAGATATTGTCTTGCCCAAGTACAAAACAATCATTTTTGTCCATGGATGTTTCTGGCACGGACATGATAATTGCAAATATTATGTAATTCCAAAGACCAGAACTGATTGGTGGTTAAGTAAGATTAATCGAAATAAACAACTTGACATTGAAAACTTTACTAGATTAAAGTCAGCGGGTTGGAATGTAATAGTTATCTTTGAATGTGAGTTAAAAACTAGCCAGAAAAAAACACTGGATGAAATATTAAAAAAGTTAGAAGAGCTATAGGTTACATAATGAATGAATTGAATTATATTGATCTTTTTGCCGGTGCAGGTGGGCTTTCCGAGGGTTTCATTAGAGAAAAGTTTAAGCCAGTATCTCATGTTGAAATGAATTCAGATGCATCTGACACTTTGCGAACCCGAATTGCATTTCATTATCTCCAACGAAGCAAAAAACTTAATAAGTATTACTCCTACATTAAACAAGACATTTCACGAAATGAATTTTGGAATTCCATTCCACAGGAATTACTGGGATCGGTTATCAATGACGAAATCTCAGACAGAAGTATTGAGAACATTTTTTTAAAAATTGACAAACAACTTGATTCAAAAATAATTGATGTAATTATTGGTGGTCCTCCCTGTCAAGCATATTCTCTTGTAGGTAGAAGTCGAGATCCTAATAGAATGAAAGACGACAAGAGAAACTTTTTGTTTCGCTATTATGCTCAATTTCTAATACGTTATGAACCGAAATACTTTGTTTTTGAAAATGTATTAGGGTTACTCACTGCAGGAAATGCAAAATATCTGAATGAGATTTTGGAGCTGTTCGCTGAAATCGGTTATTCTGCCGACTTACAGGTTTTGAATGCAGAAGAGTATGGTGTGTTGCAGAAAAGAAGAAGGGTAATCATTATTGGCAGAAAAGGTAAGGCTAAATTTCATTTTCCAAAGCTTGAAACGATTGAAAACAACTGGCAAACAAAAAAGGATTTATTCTTTGACCTACCATTTTTGAAACCCGGGCAGGAAATCCCAGTTACTTCTTATAAAAATAAAATTAATGAGTATCTTAAAAATACTGAAATAAGAAACGGAATAGATTACACAACTCAGCATATAACTCGAAATCACAACGATCGAGATCTGGAAATTTATTCATTAGCAATTGACAAATGGCTGAATGACAAACAGCGACTCAAATACAACGATATCCCTATACGCTTGCAAACACACAATAACACAGTTGCCTTTCTTGACCGATATAAGGTAGTTGACCCATGTGGACATTCTCACACTGTTGTTGCACATATAGCTAAAGATGGTCACTATTATATTTATCCAGACCCAAATCAGGTTCGTTCAATTTCAGTTCGTGAAGCAGCGAGAATCCAATCATTTCCAGATGACTATTTTTTTGAAGGCGGAAGAACAGCGGCATTCAAACAGATTGGAAATGCAGTTCCTCCTTTGATGGCAGGGAAAATTGCAGCAGCATTAAAATATCTTTTACTAAATGGCTAAATCAACTTTTGAAGTGAACAAATATGCATCAGGAATTAATTCAGAAACTGCAATACTCTTATATCGGACAGAATGAACACCATTCGTTTCCGTTGATTCTGAAAGATTCACTTCAACTCATTTCAGATTTTTTTAAAAGGAAAACAACAAACAAACTTTGTCTTGTTTTTCCTACAAAAGAGTTAGCTGCACAATGGCTTTCTATACCAACTGTTTTGTTTCTCATCGAAAATGACTTCGCACATTTTAAAGGAGAAATTTTTGAATCCTTTAAAAAGTATCGGGTAGGAGAAAAATTAATTCTCAATAACCTTGCTATCGTTCAATGGGTTGGTATAAAAGAAAACGGTGTTGCTTTTATAACAAAAGGCATAAAAGAATCTTCCGGCGCAGAATTTAAAATCAAATTTTCTGATGTAATCATGCTACAGAAAGCACCACCAAGCCGAAAAGTTTTATCCTCGCTTAAAGCAGTAAAAGAAGCATTGCCGTCCAGAAACATTACTCCAACAGACAAACTTTTAAATATAGACACTTACGGCAACAGAGAATTTATTAAGAACAAGATTTGCCTTGTTAGCAGATTTAAATCTTTCAATGATTCCATTGACTTATTAATGATGAACCGTGCTACTTTGCACGAATATTTTCAGGCAGGAAAGATTGATGAAAACGGTTTAGAAGATATAAATAGTCCGCTTTTAATATCAAATAATCTTTCAAATCTTGCTTTATATGTAACGCTTTCAACATCTGTTTCTAAAATTATTATTGATGGTTTTGTAGCAATTCAGGAACGAGGAACTGACTTTTCAGATATTGATGTAAAGAATATTCCTACAATTCTAATAACAGATTTATCAGAGATTGAACGGTTTGAAAATATTGGAAACTATGGTTTTGAATTTTATAATTTCACAAAGGAAAATCTAAAACTTGACCAACCTTCGAATCATTCTCCCTTTCATTCGTTTGATAATAAATTGAGAAAATATATTTCGTTCAGACTTTTAAAAGAGATTTGCCATAACCCCGAACTGGAACTCATAACTCAGAAGATCCATTCAATTGAAAAAGATGAATCAAATAATGATTTAAACGCACTTAAAATTTTCCTGATCCAACTTACTAATCTTGTTTCAAGAATTGCACACGTTCAAAGTGTAGAAGAAATTTCATCCTTCCATTTGAAAATCAACAGCATTGAATCTTTATTTCTGAAATGCAGAATATGGTTGGGAGATTCTCTCAAACTTATTGAAGAAAGTATATCACATCTTAAATCTGTAATTGAAAGGTTTGCATCAACACCATCTGAAAAATGTGAAAGATTAAAAGTATTGATGGAGACAAACCATTATGATTATATAATTTGTGCTACTGAAGAGGAAGCTAAAGTACTTAATGTATTTCTTAAAGCATCTGGAAACTTGAACGGTCAGCAGATAATTTCCACTGCAGACATAAACGACAAATTACTTTCAAATAGACCACTAAAAGCACTTCTGACTGGTTGGGCAAAATCCAATAATATCAACAGAATTCTTTCTTCTTTCCTCTTTTCAGAAATCACACTTTTATTCTACCAATTTGAGGACAAATATTACAACTCACTACAAAGGAGAAACAGAAAATGCAATGAGAATATTAGAGCAACGATAGACATCAATGGTATTCAATTAGAGAATGTATCAACAACTTCAAAGGGATTTAATGATTTGTATTCTGGGGATGAAATTGTTGAAACAACTTTTGAGAGTTCATTTGACATTTCAGATTTTGAACTAAACCTTGATAACGCTCAGTATTCAAAATACAGAGCAAAAGGAAATCTGCTTGATAGTATTAAAGCAAAACGGATTGACTTTGATAATGACTTTTTTATTTATTCTACTGAATCACATAAACTTTTGGTCATAAATGAGTTGATCGAAAGACAAGGGGAGAAAGCAAACCTTCATAGGAAAAAAGTTGAAGCTCTTAAAGCCGGGGATGTGATTGCATTGATTAATACAGAACGGGATATCTTAGTTGAGTTGGTTGAGAAAAACACTAACACAAAAGAATTAGCTGCTGTAAAGCAGTGGACAGAACTTTGGAGAAACCTCTTAAAAGAATATTACTCTTCAATTGGAAATAATTTCAAAAAGTTAGTTGAAGATTTACGAAGGAATGATTGCAAGAAACATGAAGTCACTATAAGAACATGGTTACAGGATGAAAGCAGAATTGGCCCTGATGATAATGCTGACTTAATCAGCATTGCATTAATGACGAATTCAAATCTATTAATTGACAACATAGCGACTGTAAGGGAATCGATAAGAAAAATGATTGGATGGAGAATGAAAGCATCTGATTTCATTACTGACAAAATCAAATCTCAAATTCATGAAATTGCAGACAGTACAATAATCAACTCCAGAATTTCAGTAGAAGGGATAGGAAGTGTAATTGTTTTGAAAGTTGTTGAGCTTTCCTATTTATCAGAAAATATTGATATCAGATATGTTAACAGATTACTTCAAAAGGAAAATTTTTAATGGGTAAACTACTGCCGCCTTACATAGACAAAAATTGTAAAAGCACTGGGGAGAAAATGATTTTTGAAATTTTCAAAAACAGCTCATTCACAAAAGATTGGATTGTACTTCATTCATTAAATCTTTCGCAACATAACGTAAGGCTTTATGGGGAAATTGATTTTTTAATTTTAATTCCAAAAGGTGGAATTTTTGTTATGGAAGTTAAAGGCGGTGATGTAAAATGCATTGATGGGATCTGGCATTTCATCGACAGATTCGGGAATGTAAATAAAAACAAAAGCCCTTTCAACCAGGCAAGAGATGCTATGTTTTCGTTACATTCTGCAATTGAAAAAGAATTTGGCAAAGGACATAAGTTCACAAAAATTTTATCTGGTTTCCTTTGTGCATTTCCGCACATTAGTTTTGACAAGCACAGTGTTGAATATGAACCATGGCAAATATTTGATAAAGAATCAATAGAAATCGGAACAGAAAATTTCTTTAAGAACTTAGTTGAACAGTTCGTTAAAAAACATAGAGGGCAAAAATGGTTCTCTGAAAAAGAATCTTTGCCTGATGAAAATGATTTGAATTCACTTTGCGATTTTTTGAGAGGGGATTTTGAAAGGGTGCGAAGTGTAAAAGAACGTTTAGCTGAATTTGATAAGGAGGTTAAAAAATACACTGAAGAACAATATAGAATCCTTGATTCAATTCAACTTAACGAGAGAAGCGTTACGCAAGGAAGTGCTGGGACAGGGAAGACGATGATTGCACTTGAATCAGCTGTTAGAGCAGCTGCGGAAGGCAAGTCAGTTTTTCTCACATGCTACAATAAGCTAATTGGAGAATGGATGCATAAACAAGTTGAAGAATGGAAAGACAAAATCACAGTTACAAGTCTACACAGCTATTTATTTGAACAGTCAAAAGGATTTAATTATGATAAAACACAAAGCAACAAGCAGGATTTTTACAGCAAGTATTTACCGACTTTATTGAAAGATATTTATCAAAAAGGAATCATAAAAAAGTTTGACAAGTTGATTGTTGATGAAGGTCAAGACTTAATCAGAGAGGAATATTTGAACTTGTTTGATTCAATGGTGGCAGGAGGTTTGTCAAGTGGCAATTGGGAAATTTACGGTGACTTTGAAAGACAGGCAATATTTGCACAGCTTTCAAAAGAAGAAATGCTTTTGCTTGTCAATAAGAAAGCACAGCCAACAAAATTCCTTTTACAAATAAATTGCCGGAACACAAAACAAATTGGAGAAGAAACTTCTTTGATTTCAGGATTTGAAAAGCCACCATTTTTGCTTGAACATCTTGAAGGCATTGCGGTAGAATATATTTTCTATAAGGATGAAGCAGAGCAAAAGAAACTGTTAGGAGAGCAATTAAAAAAACTTTCTGAAAACAAATTACCTTTGAATGAATTGATAATCGTATCCCCACGAAAATTTGAAAACTCATGTTCAAATTACTTTCCCGGTTTTACAATCAGAGAAATTAAAAACACAAGCGAAATTGTAGCGACACAAAAATTCTTTGGCTTCGCAACGGTACAAGCTTACAAAGGAATGGAAAGCAACTATGTTCTGATTACAGACATTTCAGATTTAACAAGTGAAGTCTCAAAGTCATTGCTTTATATTGGAATGAGCAGAGCAAGATATGGGTTGATACTTCTAATTGCTGAATCAATGAGAAATAATTATCGGGAAATTCTAAAAAGAAAACTCAACTAAGATGAGAGATGAAATTCTGAAATTTATCAAACAGGAATTGATTGGCCCTGATCCTGTGAAACCACATATACAGGAAAACGGAGAAGAAATTTTATTAAATGAACCGCCACGGTTGAGATATGGAGCAGGAATTTTATTTCCGAGAGCAGCAACATTCGAAATAGCCGACTCAACTTCTGTCGATGAAAATAAAGTTCTAGAAAAAGTTGAAGATGAAAAAAAGAATACTGATGACCCTATAAAAACCGAAGAAAGCAAAGCACCCGTTGATATGAGTGAGGACTTTGAAGAAGAAATAGGATTGGCAAATAGTTTTCTTCCTGCAGCAATAGGCTTCAGTTGTTTTTCAAAAATTCCAAAAGATGGTTTCATAATAAAAGTTAATGTTGCTGTTTACGAAATCAAAGAGTATTCCTACACCAAAGAGGATGGAACAACAGTTACACGAAAAGCATACTACAGGGTTCCCTTAGACCAGGAATTTACTTTGAGTGCTAATGATATTCCATTTCAGTCAGGCAAATTCTTTGACAAAGTTTTGATTGACAAAGATGGCAAAGAAATAAATCTGAAACTCAATATTAGAAACAGAACATACGGAGAAAGTTCAGACAAAAACATTCACTTGCTTACATTCACTCTGATAAACTTAAACTCAGGGGGGTCTGAAAATATCAAAAACGAAGATTGCTTTTTTCAGGTTTCGTTCTCTGTAAGTGGTAATGAAAAAAGTTTTTATCCGTACAGAGCTGCTTCATCAAAGACTGATAAGGAAGATGAAAAATCAAACCTTTTACTTTTTAGAAAGAAAAAAACTTTTGCAGTTGGACACGGTTGTTCACCATTATGGAATGATAACGATATCGATTTAACAAATTCGATTAAAACTGAATCAATTCCATTTTACGAGATAAAACCAATTGTTCCAAATGAATTAAAAAGTGTTGAGTTGAAAATGTTTGACCTTAGTGATTTGTCAGACAAGGATATTAATACAAATCTTATCAAACTGAATTCAGAATATGAATCATGGATAAACAAACAGGAAGAAATTGCAAACGCAGAATTGAAAGACGAATTTCTAGAAACTGCATTACGCCACATTGGAAGTTGCCGTATGTGTTTATCACGGATGCAAGAAGGAGTTCAACTCTTGAATAGCAATGAAAAAGTTAATCATGCTTTCAAACTGATGAATCGTGCAATGTTGCTTCAGCAACTTCATTATAGTATTGAAACAAGGAACTGGATTCTTGACAAAGGAAACATAACGGGATTGAAAGATGCAGTTATTCCTGACATTAACGATACTTCAACATGGAAGCATGGACTCGGTGCATGGAGACCTTTTCAACTTGCTTTCATTCTGATGAATCTTAATTCAATGTTGGATTCAGAACACCAAGACAGAGAAATGGTGGACTTGATCTGGTTCCCGACAGGTGGAGGGAAAACAGAAGCTTATTTGGGTTTGTCTGCGTTTACAATTTTTCTTAAAAGATTAAAAGACAAAAACGATTCAGGCACAACCGTATTGATGCGTTACACGTTACGGCTATTGACTGCACAACAGTTTCAAAGAGCAGCATCACTGATTTGTGCTTGTGATAAAATCAGAAATGAGAATAAAGAAGAATTAGGAACTTCGAGAATTACAATTGGACTTTGGGTGGGTGAATTAACACCGAATAAAAGAGATGCAGCGAAGAAGGCATTTCAAATAATGGAGCAAGGCAGAGAAGAGGATAATCCATTTATTGTTTTGAAATGTCCTTGGTGTGGTTCTCAAATGGGTTATTTGAAGGATGCACGAACAAACAAAGTAAAAGGATACAAAAGAAGAAAGGTTGGAACGAAAGAAACCATAGTTTACCAGTGCGATAATTCACACTGCGATTTTTCAAAGGCTGATTTCAATTTACCTTTGGTTGTTATTGATGAAGATATTTATGATAATCCTCCTACCCTCTTAATCGGAACAGTTGACAAATTTGCCATGTTGACATGGAGACCCGAAGCAAAGTCGCTCTTTGGTTTTAGAGGAAACGAAAGACCATTTTCACCACCAGAATTAATTATTCAGGATGAGTTACACTTGATTTCAGGTCCTTTAGGTTCAATGGTTGGTTTGTATGAAACTATGATTGAAGAGCTTTGTACTGCGAATGATGTGAAACCAAAAATCATTGCATCATCTGCTACAATAAGCAGAGCAAAAGAACAAATTAATTCTCTTTACGGCAGAGGAACAAATAATGTAAATATTTTTCCTGCACAATGTTTAAGTGCAGGTGATTCATTCTTTGCATACGAGGACATTACAAGCACAGGCAGAATTTATACAGGTATTTTTGCATCTGCGTTACCTTCACATGCAACAGCACAGGTAAGAGTTTTGTCTGCATTACTTCAATCAGTAAAATCAATTCCAGTTGCTGATGAAAAAGAACGAGATCCGTACTGGACTGCATTGACATACTTCAATAGCATTAGAGAGTTGGGGCATGCAGCTACTCTTATTCGGGCCGACATTCGGGAATACATGAATTCAATTTGGATTAGAAAATCTATCAAAGGGGATGAAAGAAGATTCATCAATAGGGATATCGAATTAACTAGTCGCATCAATAGTACTGACATTCCCGAATATCTTGAACAACTTTTAAAATCTTGGACAGGAGATAAATCAGAATATCCGGTTGATGTCTGTCTTGCAACAAATATGATTTCGGTAGGCGTTGACATACCGCGATTGGGTTTAATGACTGTTATCGGACAACCTAAAACAACATCCGAATATATTCAAGCAACAAGTCGTGTCGGTCGTTCAAAAAAAGGTCCTGGAATTGTTTTTACAATTTACAATTGCTCAAAGCCAAGAGACCGTTCACACTTTGAACACTTTCAGGAATATCATTCTAAAATTTATAGTAAGGTTGAACCGACAAGCGTAACACCTTTTTCTGCACCAGCAAGAGAAAGGGCATTGCATGCAATCTTAATTGGACTGATAAGGTTTTATTCAACTGACCAAAGCTCAGCAACACCAAGACCGTTTCCAAAAAAAGATGTTATTGAGAGAGTAACACAGATAATTTATAACAGAGTGAATTTGATAGATGAAGAGGAATATGAAAAAACAATAGAACTGATAGAAGAAAAATTGAACTACTGGAAAAACGAATTACCAATGATTTATGGCTCATTCGGTCAAGTGACAAATATTCCTTTGATGTATCCAGCCGGAACAAATCCATCAGAAGATATAAAGGCAAGGTCCTGGTCAACACCAACATCTATGAGAAATGTTGATTCGACTTGCGAAGCGTATGTAATACCAGCAGAATACATAAATATTGACAATTGAAATATGCCAGCAAAGAAGCCAATTAGGCGGTCTCAATTAATTTCTCCCTGGGGAGTTGGACAAATGATAAATTTTCCAAAGGATGAATCATTAATGGTTTTAGGACTTGATCTATGGGAAGAAAAATTCAGAACGATTTCTGAACTTGATGAGTTTAAAGTAACAGAGGAACGATTAGCAAAAAGGTTAGGAGTTAGAGACTTTCGTCTGCCACCAGATTTTAGAGACCCTGGTCCAGGAGTAACAAATCCATCTTTGAGAATTCCATTTATCAGATTTCCGCGTTGGCACTACTGCACAAGATGTGGACATATGGAGAAAGTATCAATTTATGATTCTCAAAAACCAACCTGCTCAGGTATTTCATATGGATCGGGAAGGTCTTGTAATGAAATATCAGATCGGAAAAGGCAAAGATTAATTCCGGTTCGTTTCATCGCGATTTGCCATCTTGGACACATTGAAGATTTTCCTTTCATTGAATGGGTTCATAATGGGGTACAACCAGAAGGACAGCATGACTTAAGATTAAGAGCAGGGAGAAGCTCCGGTGCATTGTCAGGTATAGAAATTACTTGTAGTTGCGGAGCACATAAAACAATGGGAGGTGCATTTAATGAACAATCACTTACAAAAATTGGAGTTACATGTTCCGGTGGCAGACCATGGTTAGGGGAAGAATCAGAAAGAAAAAACACAAAACACTGCGGAGAGCCCTTAATCGTAGTACAAAAAGGTGCATCCAATGTATACTTTTCACAAGTTCGTAGTTCAATTTATTTGCCTCAATGGGAAAAATCAGTTGACAGAAAATTGGTTGAAGTCTTAGAAAAAAATTGGGGATTTCTCACGACAGGAATGGAAAACGGAAATTTTCAGCGTATGAGATTTGAACTGGTAGCTGAACGAAATTTTGCTGAAGAGAAAAAGGAACTCTATACAGAAAAATTGTTGGAGGCAGCAACAAAAAGGAATTCCGGAGTTGACAATTTAAATACAGATGATTCAGAAGAAAAATACCGGAAGATGGAATATGATGCGATTCTTACTGAAGCCGGAGGGGAAAACCAAGATTTTTTTGTTACAAAAAATCTCGCTATCACGTACGATGATTCAGATAGAGGGGGTGCAATCAGCAACGGCTTTACAAGTATTGGTTTGATCCATAAATTGAGAGAGACCAGAGCATTTATTGGTTTTTCCAGGTGGCTTCCAGATGATGGTAAAAACTTAGATGCTAAAAAAGATTTTATCAAACTTGGAAGGAGTATTACCTGGCTTCCAGCTATTGTGGTCAGAGGGGAAGGAGTCTTTTTTGAGTTTAATGAAAAACGATTAAAAGACTGGAGTACAAAAAAAGAAGTGATTGAAAGATCTAGGTTTTTATCTCAACATTACAATCATTCAAGGCTAGCTAAAGGACAGAAAATTAGAGAAATAAACCCAGAATTTGTATTGATTCACACATTTGCTCATTTAGTGATCAACCAATTTAGTTATGAGTGCGGTTACGGAAGTTCATCATTGAGAGAAAGAACATATTGCAATCTTGAATTTCCTGATGATTCGATGAACGGAGTTTTAATATATACTGCATCAGGTGATTCAGAAGGATCCTTAGGTGGCCTGGTAAGGCAAGGAAAGCAAGGCAATCTTGACACAATAGTTTTTAACGCCATTGAAAATGGTAGGTGGTGTTCCAGTGATCCTATTTGCATTGACAGCCATGGACAGGGGCCTAACTCATGCAACCTTGCCGCTTGTCACAACTGTTCATTGTTACCTGAAACTTGTTGTGAAGAATCAAACATGTTACTTGATAGAGCTATGTTGATAGGAACATTAGATAAATCTTCAGTTGGATATTTTAATTTCGAAAAATAATAGATTCCTCCTATTAAAAATACTAACTTGAAAAGCAATAAACGATTCTGAAAACGAAACTTACAGACTCGGTTGAGGATAAGGCGATGTGGAATAAAGAATAATGTACCATAGAAAAAGAATATACGATCTGGAAAAAGGAACAAGCGCCCTAGGAAAATGAATACAAGAACTGGGAAAAGCAATAAGTGAGCTAAGAAATAGAAGAAAAAAGCTGAAAAATAGAATAAGAGACCTATGGAATAGAACCATTGATAAACCTTCCCGTCGCTTTCAGGCCTATTTGCAGCTCGCTCAATTCCTCCCAAATGCCAAAAGCTGCAAACAAGCCTTCAAGCCCGTCCCGCCTGTGTAATAAGACAACTCCTTACATTTGAAAATCTTTTTGGGTGACAATTTACCAACGTAAGACAAATCCGTGACTAATGGCTTGCATAAAAAACGCAGAATTCAGGTACCATGACAGTTTTAAAATAAAGCCTGCTTACAACACGGATGGTATAGGTAATTGCCTTCGTCAGCCCAGACAGATTAGTAATAAGCCCCAAAGTCTATGAGAGTAAATTTAATCCCACTTATCAAACTTTCGGTACCTTGACTACTCCTGCTGCCTGAACAAAGGTAATAGGGCTGCCGTCAGACGCGCAGCTGTCAGCGTTTTTTGCTGCGCCATTTATAAAGTATACCTTGACAAGAAACCTTCTCGCCGTCAACCGAGACTTTACCGCCAAGATAATTTTACCGTGCCGGGACAACTTCGTACCGTCTACCTGGACTGGCAAAAAACTCGCCAGCCCTGACACAGACGGCAACTCCCCATACCACCGGGCCGTTAGCATTCATGCGGGGGCCATCACAGGGTGACAATTTTCTTATAACATGACAGTTACGTGACCATGACAAATCGCACAAATGCTAACAGAAAAGCAAAGTTGCTTTTAGTATCCCAGATTCAAAATAGTATGTAACTTTGATTTATACAAATTCTAAAAGCGATCTAGACGTAAGGCTATTACGACATTTTGAATAGTCTATAAATTCAAATCATGTAATTTTGGTATAATATTTGATCCTTATATTTTATAACATAAACTACTAACCTTTAAGACATTAGATATGAATAGATGGATATTACTTTTCTTCGTCAGTCTGATAGGCTTATTATGTTCCAGCTGTGAAAAACTGGACAATAAATGTTGTGAATGTCTTGAGGAAAATGGAGAATCTGATGCTTATGATTATCCAATTATGCCAGGTAGTGAAGAATGGAAGAAACTTAGCTCCCATACTGCAATGGTGGAAGTATGCCAGATCCCAAGAAAGACTTTAAAGGATATGTGTACTTTTGGACTAATCGAAACATATTATAATTATCCATTAATTTTTGTTGTTGGAGCTTTTAACAATACAAAAGAAGGTATGCAACAAATGTTTGAGGAATTTAATGGAGCTAATGAGCTGCTAAACCGGAATGATGCTCCTTCCAAGCTGATGGCTAAGTATGATCAGCTCAATCCTGCTGATTTAGATACTACATGGACACTCCTCGAACAGGGCAATTTTCAATTTCAGTTCACTTGGATGGAATTAACGCTTGCTTACGACCCCATTCTAAAAGCCCTAACTAAAGCTCAAAAATCAGAGCTAGTTCATATAGCTGTAACTACCTATAATGAAAGAATGAAAATTTCTCCTAGTAATTGGAAAACACTTACTAGTACTTTTCTTATAGCAAACTTATTGTACGAACTACAATATCAACCATTTATGACATTTATTAATAACCATCCTTCAATGAATAGCTTAATTGATGGTTATATGAACAACCTATACTCTCTTTCTGAAGTAGAAAGAGAAGAATTAGTCAATATAATAAACAAATTCTTGATTGATTTTTAACAAGTCCTAACTCATAAATACGAGTTGCACCCAATTACACTACCCTGACAAATCCTGCCATTAATCCGGGACTGAGAACCTTGACAAATTTCAAATATTGTGACAAATTCTCTGCATCGTGACAGTATTAAAATAAGCACAAATGCTAACACGGACGGTTGGGGTAATAAACTTGTCACAATTTTTGCGCGCCACCTTGACTGTTTTATCGTGACACTTAACTTATCACTCATCTGCCAAATCCGTGACTTCGGCTCTGGACAAATCCTGCAACCGAGACAACTTTATCTTTCGCCGGGATTTGCAAAAATTGCGCCATGGTGGCTTGCCCGCCGGGACAACTTTTCGGCTAAAGTACCGGGACTCGTATCGGCGGACTGCGCCACCAACGTTTACTCCCTCAACCGCCGGGCCGTTATGTTTAAGCGGGTGGCGCATTTCTAGACAGATTCGCTTTGACGAGAATATTATCTACATCTGGACCGAAACCGCCTAAACATAACCCACCGAAGAGAATCGGTTTTTAATAAGTTAGAAATTGTCAACGAGAGACTCTTAAATGGTTTTTGCATTGCCACTTAGACAATTTTATCGTGACATGTCAAATCCGGCCCACTTAACGGGACTCAGTCATCTGGACAGCTTTATCGTGACACGAAAATCGTGCCCATCTATCGGGACTATGCAAAAACTCATACCAGCCCTGACACGGACGGCAACTTATCCTACCACCGGGCCGTTACAGTTCATTAATGCGGCCCCCTGCACAGAAAATGAAGATAAATCCTAAGATAATAACGAACGCTAACTCAACTATATGATCTCTCGTTTTTACCTAATATTGATAGCTTGTTTTATTCTAGCGACTAACTCGCAATGCAAGCGGGCAGACAGCAATACTTTTAAAGATATCGATGGTAATATTTACAGTACTGCCTTGATTGGTGAATACTGGTGGATGACTGAAAATTTAAAATCTACAAAGTTCAATGATGGCTCCAATATTCCATGTGTAAAGGACCAATCGATCTGGTTAAGATTAGACTCGTCTGCATACTGTTATTATCAAAATAATGAAAATTACGCAGACACACTTGGATTTCTTTATAATTGGTATGCGGTTAACTCAGGAAAACTTTGTCCAACTGGATGGAGGGTGCCTACAGATAATGAATGGATGCGGATTGAAGGCACAGCTGATACAAAATATAGCACCAACGATTCAATTTGGGATAAACTGGGACTTAGAGGATTTGATGCTGGACAAAGACTCAAATCTGTTAAAGGCTGGAGAAAGGGAGTCACTGGCACTGACGACTTAGGCTTTTCAGCTCTTCCTGGAGGAGAGAGATTGAGCCGCTTCTATGCGGGTGGTAGTAGTGGTTTCTGGTGGACAAGTACTGAAGCAAGCTCATCCAGTGCATACTATAGAAGCCTGATCTATTCTTTCGAATTCGTAGCCCGTGACACTCATCCAAAACGAATGGGATTCTCAGTCCGATGTATAAAAAACAAATAACGAAACACTAAAAACGAGTTAGCGTTCAGGCCCTAAAAACCCACGGGGACAGTTTACATATACCATGACAATTCCTTAACGCAATTAGACAATTCCAGTTCTTGATAAATTTTTATAGTGACCCAGTTATCAATTGATTGACACATACCATTGCCTTGACAGTTTTAAAACTCCGCCTAAAACATAACAAGCGGGTATAAGCAAAAAGCTTGTCACAATTTTTGCTCGCCACCAAGACAGTTTTATCGTGACACATAACTTATCATCCGTTTACCAGTTTCATAAAACCGGCTCTGGACAAATCCTGCAACCGGGACAATTTTATCTTTCGCCGGGACTGGCAAAAATTGCGCCATGGTGGCTTGCCCACCGGGACAATTTTGTGGCTAAAGTACCTGGACTCGTACCGGCGGGTTGCGCCACCAACGCTTTCTGCTCATACCCGCCCGGCCGTTATGTGGCATAGCACGGGCGGCAAAGACAGGGTCTCACTTTGCGAATTTATCATGACACTTAGTTTTCGTCCGTTTACCAGGACTCACCCATCTAGACTATTTTATTGTGACATGACAACTTCGTTCCATCTATCGGGACTCAGTCATCTGGACAACTTTATCGCGACACAAAAAATCCTGCCCAATTAGCGGGACTTTAAAAAAGCTACGCCACATAACGGCTAAGGGAGAATTTTCTACCATCAGACACCCAGACAAAGAATCAGTAGACGTATTCACAGCCGGACGAGAAACTAATTGTTACGACCACATAACGAGCGTGTAATAAGCAAAAAGCTTGTCACAATTTTTGCATCACACCTGGACAGTTTTATCGTGACACAAAACTTCTCGTCCGTTTGCCAGTTTCGTAATTCCGGCTCTGGACAGTTCCTGCAACCGAGACAATTTAATCGTTCGCCATGACTGGCAAAAATTGCGCCATGGTGGCTTTCCACTACAGCTTTCTGCCCATATTCGCGGGGTGTTGTGTGCAATTCGGGACCTGAGATATATTCTACAAATCCCCGCGTTAGACTTAAATATTGTGTGATTCTAGACAATTCACTTCCATTAATAATGCCTAAAAATGAAAATTCTTTTTGATTCTAACGTGTGGAGACATATTGCTTCTCCTGACCATTTTCCCAATGATCCATCAATTACATCTTTAAGGAAGATTAGAGATTCAATACTAAATACTGAGATAATTCCATACATTTCTGAAACTGTGTTTACTCTTGAAACAATTGAAAGAAAAAAACGGAAAGAATTCATTTCAAAGTATAGACCTGGAATAGTTTTTACAGAAAAAATCGATAACCAATCAACAACGACTAGATCAATAATTCAGAGCGATTCTTCCAAACATTATGGGAACCATCCAATCTTGGCAGAACATCTAAATGATGCAATTTCTATCGGATTTAGAATTGTTAGGTTTCCGCGATTAGCTGGAATAAAAAATCCTGAAATTGAAAAACTGAGGTATAAGTTTACTGGAGACAATCTTAAAAACTATCACGAAAAATTATTTGAAGTTGGTACTAGAATTCAATCAATTGGTGCGGGATTTGAACAAATTAAGATTCTTGGTGAAAAGTATGATCCTAATTGGATAGAAGGAATTGACAAAGCACCGGATGAGGAATGGGGCTATATTGCCAACGCAATGGCTGAATGGGCTGATGGAGACTCAGTCGCTATTTCAATTGCATTAAGGTGTGAGTTTATGTGTACACGTGATATTGCTAAGAAATCTGGCGAAAAATCTGTTTTTGGTGAAACAAATTTGAAATTGTTAAAAAGCGAATTTGGATTTGAAACGATAACACCAGATAAATTAGCTTCGATGCTCAAAATTCGATAAAAAACTCCATTGCAATAATTACAGTTATTGACGGATATTTTGAATCATCTAATGAACATCTATGAACATCTATGAACATTAATAACTTATTAAACTTGTTGAAAGATTTTCAAAAATGTCTATTCCAATGGAACTGAAAATACATAACTTCGCAAATATTACTGATTCAAAATAATGCCAACCAAAATAATAAATACATTATCTTTTTTCTCCGGAGGAGGAGGCCTTGATCTTGGCTTTTCAGCTGCGGGTTATAATATTTTATTTTCAACAGATATTGATCCCTATTCTTGTAGTACACTTCAAATAAATCAAAATAGAAAAAATTTCTACGGGAAGCATGTTGTAACTAGTGAGGATATTAACAATTTAATGAGTCAAGATATTTTAGACAGAATCAACAAAAAAAAAGGAGAAATTGATTTTATCATTGGTGGTCCTCCATGTCAAGCTTTTTCAATTTTTGGTAGAAGGAAGGGATTAGATGACCCTAGAGGAAATTTAGTTTTTGAATATGCTAGACTTATTGACGAAATAGAACCCACTGGATTTTTGTTTGAGAATGTTTCAGGCCTCAAAACAATTCACAATGGGGACCTTTTCAATAATCTATTAGATGTATTCTCATTCAATGGCAAATATTCTATTTCAGTACATGAGTATCAACTTGCAGATTATGGTATTCCGCAGTTCAGAAATAGAGTTTTTCTTATCGGATTTAAAAATGGGAATAAAATTTCACCAATGAAAAACACTCATTCGGCCGCATCTCATCTATTCGATAATATTCAACCATTCAAAACGGTGGGTAATGCATTGGCAAATATGCCTGAACCAAGTACTCAAAGTGCTTTGTTCAATCATATTGGAAGAGTTCACTCCGAGAGAATTGTTGA
>JBAXXU010000060.1:0-26512 GCA_037127735.1 Bacteroidota bacterium | reverse complement strand
TTCGTAAACAAAATTGTTAATAACACCTGATTTTTACAAACTGATTGGTAACGAAATCGTAAATCGCTTGAAAATCAATTTATTTACCCCAGCCACATGGGGAGTAAATTGATTTTCTTCGCTCCCCTTGGGGTCGGGGTAAACGAAGAAAATCAATAGGTTTTTATGTATGATTCCTGATACTCAATTAATTTTTTGCTCGTAGAGCATAAGGTATTGTAGAAAATATTTTTTTTAGATTTGTTGTTTTACCTTGTAGAGGTTACAGAAAGGGATTAGAGAACAACTTCCCGGCTGATCTTGGCCGCGATCTCCTTAAATTCTTCCGGAGAAAACTTAAGCTTTGGGTTTTTAAAGTTTACATCTTCCATGGTATCCATCGGAACAAGATGTATATGTGCATGAGGAACTTCAAGTCCAAGTATAGCAACACCAATTCGATTGCAGGGAATAGCATTTTTTATTGCCATGGCCACCTTTTTTGAAAAAAGGATCAACCCTGTCAACTGATCATCATCCAGATCAAAAACATAATCGGTTTCCTGTTTTGGCACAACCAAAGTATGACCCGCTCTCAAAGGATTGATGTCGAGAAATGCAAAACAATTTTCATCCTCCGCGATCTTGTAGCAGGGAATTTCCCCTTTAATAATTTTTGTGAAAATAGTTGCCATAATGACTTAACAAAAAAATTATCAGTGTGAGATGGATATGATCTCAAAAGGGATTATCCCTGAAGGCACCTTTATATGCACAACATCGCCTACTTTTTTGCCCATAAGACCTAATGCAATAGGAGAACTGACAGCAATCTTGCCTATTTTGAAATTTGCTTCACTTTCAGGCACAAGCTGGTATTCCGTAACCGAATTATTGGATTGGTTCCTGATCTTTACCCTGTTAAGTATTCTGACAGATGAAGTATCGATTTTTGATTCGTCAAGAATTCTTGACCGGGTCACAATATCTTCCAGTTTGGATATCTTCATCTCAAGCATACCCTGGGCTTCCTTGGCTGCTGCATATTCAGCATTTTCAGAAAGATCGCCCTTATCCCTTGCATCAGCAATCTGCCGGGAAATAGAAGGTCTCTCAATATTTCTTAATTGGGTAAGTTCTTCTTTAAATTTCTGAAGACCTTCGACAGTAACATATATAACTTCTGACATTTTTCTCTCTTATATTTAAAAAATAAGAAGAATTCCGGATTTGCCGGAACTCTTCAAAAACAAATATACAAAATCTTTTAATTAATAACAAATAAATATTCTGTGAATAGGTGCTGTACAAGCTTTTATCTTAATTAATACAATATCATTTGTATTTCTTACCTGCTTTTTTTGTATCTGATTTTGCTTTTTTCTTTTTTGCTTTATTCATAGCGGAAGAATTTTTGCGATCGAGTTTCATACGTGCCTGTACTTCACGTGTTTGAATATCGAATGTTCTTTTCTTTGATCTCTCAATAAATTTCTTATACTCTTTTTTCAGCTTTCTGTCGTTAGCTTCCTGTTCCCTTTTTGTTCTTACCACCAATCCGGGTTCTTTTACTTTCGCGCCTTCTTTTTTACCTCGCGTTTTATTGAATAACTCTTTTTCTGCATCTCCTGAACTACTTTTATGAAAGAAAGGCGCTTTGCATGAGCCTATTAATAAGGATAAAAGAAACAAAAATAGAAAATATTTTTTCACAGATAAACTATTCATTTTCAGACAAAACAATAAATCTTTCACAATCCGGTTAAATTCCCGGAGGTAATATTAATTTTGCATTATTAACTATTTACTAATGGCATCAGATTCAAAAATAAGACTTTTTTTTATTTCAATGGCACTTGCCCTCGCCTTAAACGCCTGTAATAAAAACAAGAATGATGTAATTCCTGATGTTTATATAGATTTCACCCTTGATTTAAATGACCCCGAGTTTGTTAACCTTAATGCCCTGGGAGGTTCTGATACAGTTGATGTCCGCACTAATAACTGGGGGCTTAATGCTGCAGGTTTCAATGGCAATGGTATTATTATTTACCGAGGACCCGATGAATTTTACGCTTACGACCGCACCTGTCCTCACGACTACGCGGTTAATGGTCTGAGTATTAAAGTGAAAATTGACTTTACCCTGGCTGTATGTCCAAAATGTGGCACAACTTATGCACTTTCAGCGTTCGGGACACCCGCTTCCGGTTTGGGTAGATATCCATTGAAAAACTACAGAACAAGCTTCGATGGAAGGTATATAAGAGTGTGGAATAACTGAGCTCTTAAATCCACCTCCCTCCAACCCAGGAGAAGGGTTCCGATAGCTATCAGAAGGGGGATGAGGTAAAATGGTTAATACCTGTAATGATCCGGTTTATATGGTCCGTTTTCAGGTACCCCGATATAATCTGATTGTTCCTTTGTAAGTTTTGTAAGTTTAACCCCCAGCTTATCGAGGTGCAGACGCGCTACCTCCTCATCAAGATCTTTCGGAAGCCGGTAAACGCCAATTTCATATTTCTTTTGCCAGAGTTCTATCTGTGCAAGTGTCTGGTTACTGAATGAGTTACTCATAACGAACGAGGGATGCCCTGTTGCACATCCAAGATTCACGAGCCTCCCTTCAGCGAGCATAAAAATTGAATGTCCGTCAGGGAAAAGATACTTATCAACCTGTGGTTTTATATTGATTTTTGTTATTCCTGTCGTGTCATTAAGATCATCAACCTGTATCTCATTATCAAAATGGCCAATATTACAAACTATGGCCTGATCCTTCATTTTCATCATGTGGTCAACAGTTATTATATCCCTGTTCCCTGTAGCTGTTACAAAAATATTTCCCTCATCAAGAGTATCTTCCACTGTTTTAACTTCAAATCCTTCCATTGATGCCTGAAGTGCGCAGATCGGGTCGATTTCTGTAATAATTACTCTTGCTCCATACGATTTCATCGATTTTGCGCATCCTTTTCCAACATCGCCATATCCGCAAACGACAACTACCTTCCCGGCTATCATCACATCGGTTGCCCTTTTAATACCATCGGCGAGCGACTCACGGCATCCGTAAAGGTTATCGAATTTTGATTTTGTAACAGAATCGTTCACATTAATTGCAGGAACAAGCAGTTCTCCGTTTTCCTTCATCTGATACAACCTGTGGACTCCTGTTGTTGTCTCTTCAGAAATTCCCTTAAGTTCACTAACAGCACGATGCCATTTCCCCGGTTCTTTTACCAGAAGATCTTTCAGAGTAGCAAGTATGATTGCCTCCTCTCTGCTGGCAGGTTTTTTATCGAGTATTTCAGGTGTTTTTTCTGCCTTATATCCCAGATGAACCATAAGCGAAGCATCGCCGCCATCGTCAACAAGGAGATTAGGACCTTTACCGCCGGGGAATGAAAGCGCCTGTGCGGTACACCACCAATATTCTTCCAGAGTTTCTCCTTTCCAGGCAAACACCGGAATACCTGCAGCAGCTATAGCAGCAGCTGCATGATCCTGTGTCGAGAAAATATTACAACTGGCCCACCGCACATCTGCGCCAAGATCGGCAAGAGTCTCAATAAGAACTGCCGTTTGTATTGTCATGTGTAGCGAGCCTGTTATTCTTGCCCCTTTTAATGGTTTTTCAACAGAATATTTCCTTCTGATTGCCAGTAAGCCCGGCATCTCTTTTTCTGCAATTTCGATCTCTTTTCTACCAAAATCAGCAAGTGATATATCTTTTACCTGGTACTGCATTGTATCAATTGTTACATTTATAATTAGTTGAATTTTGAAAGTGCAAAGATAACAAATATTACTTTACTATTGTTCATGAAAACAACAGCAGCGCCTGTTGTTTGTCGAGATTTATTTGTTCGGCAAGCTGAGCTGTATTTTTAAATTTTATTTCATCCCTGAGCCTCTTCCTGAAAATAACGGAGATTCTCCTTCCGTAAATATCTTCATTAAAATTCAGTATATGAACTTCGATGCTTCTTTTTTCGACATCCTCATTAACGGTCGGATTTGAACCAATGCTCAACATTCCAGGATACATTAATCCATCAAGCTGAACTTCAACAGCATATACTCCATTGCCAGGTATTAGTTTATATTGATAATCAGGCTTAATATTTGCAGTAGGAAATCCGATTGATCGTCCGAGTTGCTTTCCTTCGATAATCGTTCCACTTACAGAATATGGATACCCCAGCCATCTGTTTGCCTCATCGAGCTTCCCCTTTAATAAAGCTTCACGGATCGAGGATGAGCTTATTGTTCCCTCTTCAGTGTGAAAACCCTGTACCTGCTCAACCAGAAAATCAAGCGATTCAGCACATTGTTTTATTGTATTAAAATCTCCTTTCCTGCTTCTGCCAAAGTGGTGATTATAACCAATAATAAGATGTTTCGTTCCGATTTTCTCCACGAGTACATCATTAATGAAATCGCAAGCCCTGATACTACTAAATTGTTTATTGAATTCGATGATAATCAGATGATTAACTTTCGTATTTTCAAGCAGTAAAATCTTTTCTTCCCTGGTTGTAAGGAAAGAGAGGTCGTTCCGGTTTTTTTCAAGTATCAGTCTGGGGTGCGGGGAGAAGGTAATAACAACAGACTCTCCTTTTGCCTCTTTTGCGCGGGAAACAAGGCAATCGAGGAGAGCTCTGTGCCCCCGGTGAACTCCGTCAAATATTCCAAGAGTTACAACGGGAGTAACCAGATTAAGATTTTCATATCCTTCATGAATGATCATAGCTGAAGATAATACATGCAAAAATAGCAAAGCCCGTGTAAATGAAATAAAATAATGGTTTTGTTTTTGTACTTTTATGAAAAGTTATCCTTTTCATAAACATAAATGAAACCTGCCAGCTTTTACATATCCGACCCATGGTTGCAACCCTTTACGGGTGTCATTGATAAACGTATTGGGAAATGTCTTTCAAAAGAACAGCATTTAATCCGAAATGGCGCCCTCAGTGATTTTGCCATGGGGCATTTTTATTATGGCCTGCACAGGATAGACGATTGCTGGGTTTTAAGGGAATGGGCGCCAAACGCGAAAAGCATTTTTGTCACCGGAATTTTTACCGGGTGGAAAGAGAAGCAGGAATTTATGATGAACAGGATTAATCTTCAGGGAGACTGGGAGTTAACTCTCGCGGAAGGAGTCCTTAAGCATGGAGATCTTTACAAGCTTTCTGTTCACTGGGAAGGAGGAAAAGGAGAACGCATTCCTGCTTATGCCAAACGGGTTGTTCAGGATGACAAGACCAAAATATTCAGTGCACAGGTCTGGCAACCGGAGGAACAATACAAATGGAAAATCGCTGATTTTAAATCGCCCGTTGCTGCTCCGGTTATCTATGAGGCACATATCGGGATGGCTACACCATTGGAAAAGACCGGGACTTATCGTGAATTCACTGAAAACGTTCTTCCGCGAATCATAAAAGCCGGGTATAATACAATACAATTAATGGCTATCCAGGAACATCCATTTTATGGATCATTCGGATACCATGTTTCAAGCTTTTTTGCAGCCTCTTCACGATTCGGTACGCCTGAAGATCTGAAGGAGCTTATTGATAAAGCGCATATAGCCGGGGTAAGGATTATCATGGATCTTGTTCACTCTCATTCAGTTAAAAATGTTAATGAAGGACTTGGCCTGTTCGATGGATCAACCGGGCAGTATTTCCATTCAAATGAAAGAAGAAATCACAAAGCCTGGGATTCATTATGTTTCGATTACGGAAAAGATAATGTGATCCACTTCCTTCTTTCCAACTGCCGGTTTTGGCTTGAAGAGTACAAATTTGACGGGTTCAGGTTTGATGGGATTACAAGCATGATATATTATGATCATGGCCTTGAAAAAAATTTCACATCGTATGATGAATACTTCGATGGCAACCAGGATGAAGACGCACTCGTCTATCTGTATCTGGCCAATAAACTGATTCATAGTTATAAGCCGGGGGCTCTTACCATAGCTGAAGAGATGAGCGGAATGCCGGGAATAGCCGCAGATATTGGAAAAAATGGTTACGGTTTCGATTACAGGTTATCAATGGGTGTTCCTGATTTCTGGATTAAACTGGTAAAGGAAACTTTTGATGAAAACTGGGACATGGGAAAGCTGATGTATGAATTAACACAGCATCGCCCGGAAGAAAAGATCATTTCTTACTGCGAATCGCATGACCAGGCTTTGGTCGGAGACAAAACACTAATATTCAGAATGATAGATGCTGAGATGTATTCTGGAATGGATAAATCTTATCATAGCTTTGTAATTGACCGGGGTATTGCACTTCACAAGATGATCAGACTCATCACCTTCAGCGCTTCAGGTGGTGGTTACCTTAACTTTATGGGAAATGAATTCGGTCATCCGGAATGGATTGACTTTCCCCGTGAAGGAAACAACTGGAGTTATAAGTTTGCCCGGCGTCAATGGCAACTTGCAGAAAATAAAGAGCTAAAATATTATCACCTGGCAGAGTTTGATAGAAAGATGCTGATGCTTCACAATGATTTCAAAATTCTCAATGATCTCTCTGTAAACAGGATATATGAGAATAATGCTGATAAGGTAGTTGCCTATATGAGAGGTGAGATATTATTTGTATTTAACTTTAATCCAACCGTCTCATTCACCGATTATGGAATACCTGTGAAAGGCAGGTTCAGGATTGTTCTTGACACCGATGATCCGGTTTTCGGCGGCTTCAACAGGATTAACAGAAATACTGTTTACCTCTCGATAAGAAAAGCAGAAAGGAACATTATAAATGCTCCTTTATATCTTTATCTCTATCTTCCTGCAAGAACAGCCCTTGTATTTAAAAAAGAGCCTGTGCGAAAAGCAACTGATCTTTAATCAATCCATCGAAGCAGGTAAAAATCCTGTTTATGAGGAAGATCTTTATGTTTCGGATAAATACGTATTCCATAAAAGAAGGAACCGGCTTTTTCCGGTACAAGATTAGCCTTGTAAAGGCATTTGCTACTTTTGAAACTGACTAACTTAAATTCTTCACTCGCTACAAATTCATGTTCTCCCTGCTTACTCATGTGAGTGATAATAAATTCCACACCAACATTTTCTTTTGGGATTTTTTTAACATCAAGTGCAATTTCTGCCACGTAATCGCGACCGGAATGGTAAACATTCTCTCCTGCCCGCTCAAAACTATAATTTATGACCTCAATATTATCCCACTCATCTTTCATTGTTTGTTTCCAGGCTGCCAGCTCTTTTGCTTTCTCACAGTAGTTTTCGCTCAGGTATTTATTGCGGATAAAAAGCTTAAAATAGAATTTTTCATAATAATCGTCAATCATTCTTTTCGTAGTAAACTCCGGAGCAATTTTAACCATTGTGTTTTTTACATGGCTTATCCATTCAACAGGTACGCCCTGGTCATTAAATGAATAATATGCCGGGATTATTTCATACTCGAGCATATTATAAATGGTTTCAGCATCAACATCATCCTGCAGTTCCTGGTTTTCGAAGGTTCTTTTCTTTGGCAGCGCCCATCCTGCAAATGCCCTATAGCCTTCAACCCACCATCCATCGAGGACGCTAAAATGAATTGTACCATTCATTACTGCTTTTTCACCGCTGGTACCGGAGGCTTCAAGTGGCCTTGTAGGTGTATTAAGCCAGATATCAACTCCCCTTACAAGATACTTTGCCATCTCAATATCATAGTTCTCAAGGAATATCACTTTCCCTGTAAACCGGGGCATCTGTGATATTTCAAAAATTCTTTTTATCAGATCCTGTCCTCCTCCATCGCTGGGATGAGCTTTCCCTGCATAAATAAACTGTACAGGTTTCTCAGGATTATTTACAATACGATCCAACCTGTCAAGGTCTCTGAAGAGAAGTGAAGCTCTTTTATACGTTGCAAACCTACGCGCGAATCCTATTGTAAGCGCTTTTTCATCGAGGTGGCTACTGATATTCAGAAGGGTACGAGGGCTGACATGCTTCTCGATCATTTCGGCCTGCAGCCGTTTTCTGATGTTTGAAAACAAGCTCTTTTTAAGGCCTTTTTTGATCTCGTAAATCTTTTTATCATCTAAACTATATAGCTTCTCCCAGAGGCTTCGGTCGGTCTGATCAAAATTAAGCTCTCCGGTAAGCTCCTTATACACTTTCCTCCATTCAGGAGCTGTCCATGTAGGATGATGAACTCCATTTGTGACATAGCCTATGAAAAGCTCCTCTTTAAGATAGCCCGGCCACAATTTATTAAACATCCCCTGACTAACCTCTCCGTGCAGTTTACTAACACCATTCACCTCCTGCGACATGCGTGTTGCCAGATAGCTCATATTGAATTTCTTATCAGAATCGCCTTCACAGCGGCCAAGAGCCAAAAGCTCGTCCCATGTTATCGAAAGACGGCTATGATAATGAGAAATATATTTACGGAGCAGGTCTTCATCAAAAGCATCGTGGCCTGCCGGAACAGGAGTATGTGTTGTGAAAAGCGTTGATGATCTGACAATTTCAAGCGCCTGGCTAAATGTAAGGTGATTTTCATCAATAAGAGTTCTGAGCCGTTCCAGGCTGATAAATGCCGAATGTCCTTCGTTGCTGTGATAAATATCAGGGCTCAGACCCATAGCTACCAGAGCTCTTATTCCGCCTATACCCAGTATGAGTTCCTGTCTAAGCCTGTTCTCATTATCACCTCCGTAAAGATGATGAGTAACTGTGCGGTCCTCGGTTGAATTATCGTCAGAATCTGTATCAAGAAGGAGCAGCCTGACTTTCCCGACCATAGCTTCCCATACCCTGATTTTTATTGTTCGTCCGGGCCATGCAAGGCTTACACAAAGATGGTTTCCTTCTGAATCTTTTATTGGTATGATTGGAAGATGCGAAAACTCTTCAGCTTCATAAATTGAAAGCTGTTCTCCTCTTGGACCAATTTTCTGTTTAAAATAGCCGTACCTGTAAAGCAGCCCAATGCCGGTGATATTCAAATTCGAATCGCTGGCTTCCTTAAGGTAATCACCTGCCAGGATTCCCAGTCCGCCTGAATAAATTTTCAGGCACGGGTGTATTCCAAATTCCATGCTGAAGTAAGCAATTGAAGGCTTATCCGGGTCACCAGGGCGATCCAAATAACCTCTGAACAAGTCATAGATTTTTTTCAGATCAGTTACAAAATCATAGTCATCTTCCAGTACCAGGAGCCTTTTATAATCAATCTTTTCAAGAAGAAGTTTAGGATTATGACGCACCTCTTCCCAGAGCGATGGATCCATTCTTTTAAATAATGATTCAGCTTCTGTGTTCCACGACCACCAGAGGTTATTTGCCAGTTCCTTCAGAGAAGCCAATTTCTCAGGGACATCGCTCTGAACATAAATATCTTTCCAAACCGGTACCTGATGGGGCTTACGAACATGTAACCCTGGGGCTTCAACAAACCTTATAAACTCCCTCGGTTCATCCCTCCTTTCACTGCTGTTAATCAGAGCCTGATCATAAGCGGTGTAATAATGTTTCACCAGGCTATCCCACATAGCTATCCTTGATATGGCATGGGCTTTCTCTCTTGCTTCTTTTATATCGGTGTCGTTTAACCCGATAAACATAGATATGAAATTCCTGATATCAGCGATAACCTTATTTTCGTTATCATCAGTCCTTTCAATTATTGATATGCCGTTACCGGGATTTTCAAAGTAGTTCTTAACCCAGAGGCCGAACCCCGATAGTGATGTAGTAATGGTCGGAATTGAAAACATAAGACTTTCAAGAGGGGTATAGCCCCAGGGTTCATAATATGATGGAAATATTGAAAGGTCAAATCCTATAAGCAGATCGAAGTATGGAATATTAAATATACCATCGTTCCCGTTAAGATAGGAAGGAACAAAAATGATCTTCACTTTCGATTTTTGATCATTATTGAGGTTGTTAGCTGCTATTTTCTGTAAAACCGGATCGGTTAATGGGTAATGCAGACTATGGGTAAGGTATTTGTCGCCACCGTTACCTGCTCCGTTATTATACAGTATATCAATTATATCCTGCCTTGGCCCTTTATGGTATGCTGGCATCAGAATTAATGTAATACATTCTTTTTCAATATTATCCTTCTTATTCAACTCTCCAAGAGAGTCAATAAAAATATCAACCCCTTTATTTCTGAATTCATATCTTCCGCTGTTAACAACCAAAACGGCATCTTCAGAAAGGGAATAACCAAGTACTGCCTCAGCAACGCTTACCAGTTTCGCTCTGGCAATTTTTCTTCTTTCCTCAAATATATCATTTGCAGGGACAAAAGAATCTTCGAAACCGTTGGGAGTGACTATATCTACATCCTTGCCAAGAAAATGGCTACATTCTCTTGAAGTTATTTCGCTTACAGTGGTAAAAACATCTGCCTCAGCAGCCGAAATCTTTTCGAGCGATTGTTTTGCCACAACATTGAACTCTCGTGCAATCTGCGCCGGGTTATAATCTTTCATCTTGCCATAAAGCGGACGATTGTTTCCGGCAATGCACCTGCCAAGTACTGTAGCATGAGTTGTGAATGAAGTAGCAACCCAGGGCGCAAATTTTTTAAGGTATAATATTCCTGTTCCGGTCATCCACTCATGAAACTGAGCAATGATATTATGATGCTCATGGTAAAAAATGGTAAAACTTTCAATAAGTTTACCGGCGGCATATCCAAAAAGTGCAGGCTCCACATAATCCCACTGCCCTGTAATACTGTCGAGTTTATATGTTTCCCAGAATCCTGCAAATATCTCATTCTGCTGTCCAAAATATGGTGTAAAGTCTATAAGAATAACAATTGGTTTCCCGGCGATATTCCATCTCCCTGTTTTCACTCTTAACCCTTCTGAAGCAGCCATGCCCTTCCATTCAGCAAATAGCGACTCATCGGGAATAAACTCCGGATTAATCACATCCTCTCTCCATACATCGGGCCCGATAAGTATATAATTATCTCCAAGTTCATTCACGATATTAAGCGCTTTTGTTGAGATTACCGTATGTATGCCTCCCACTTTATTGCATACCTCCCAACTGGTTTCAAAAATAAATTCAACCTTCATATAAGTCTATATTTGTATATGATTATTATTCAGCCTTTTTGTTCCTCCTTGCTGTACTGACAGGTTTAACAGGAGTGGGCTTTTTAGTTGATTTTGTTTTAGGTGGTTTCCCATCACTTTTCTTAACCGTCTTTATTTTAGAAACCTTCTTTGTCAGTTTGCCAATCTCAAATGCCTGTTTCTCGATAATCATATCTTTTTCAATGACTTGTGAGCCAAGCTTAAATATCTGATCCTGCTCTGCAGTATCAGGAAAATATCTTTTGAGCCTGATTTCAAAATCGCTGAGCACGTTCATATAATTCATGAATGCATCATAAGGTGTTTCATAAGGATTGAAATAGGCATGAACTACTCCATCGGAAAAGAATTTTGTTGCCATATAGTAAAAATGGTCGCTCGACTGAAGATATTCCCAATCCTTTTTTATCAGGCCATCTTCACATTTATTTACCTTCCCTGCCAGGCTATATAATTTATCAAGAGCTGCCATTTGCATTTCATTTCCGAGCCATGCAGTTATGTCGCGCTCTTCGTCGGCCCATGATATAGGGGAAGGAATGCTGATTGCAGAAACCGGTTGTAAAGTATTGGCAATCTCGGTAGGCGTCATAAACCTGAATGGCGTTTTTTTAAGAACAGCACCCGGCATATGGGAAAGAAAATCAAATATTCCTGTCTCTTTCCAGTTATGTTCCCCGAATGTCTCATAGTCTAGAAAGATGTTTAAAAGTTCACTTTTGGGTGCAAGTTTATTTATCCATGAAGCATATTTATCGGCTGTTAATGGCCATTCATTCCAATCCCTGTTCGAGAATCTGAAAGCAATATCATCGCTTAAAACAAAGTTTCTCAAAAGAACTTTTAGTCGGGGGGTTATTGAATTACAATACAGATAGTTGGGACTTTTCCAGCCTAATACATGCTTGGCGCCTTCAGTCAGAATAGATTTGAACCCCATATCACTTACCCACGATCCGATTGTGTCAGAGTATATCAATTCGGTATTACGGAATGATGTTGCTTCAACTCCCAAAAACTCTTTTAACATCTCCTGATGTTTTGTTACCTGGCGTTCAAATTCGCTCCTGCTCCTGAGCGAGACCAGTGAATGTGAGTTGGTTTCTGCAAGGAATTCCACCATCCCGGTTTCTGCAAGCTTCCTGAAAGAGTCAAGAACATCAGGGGCATAAAGCCTGAACTGATTGATTGCCAGGCCTGAAAGGGAAAATGTGACTTTAAATTTCCCCTTGTGCTTCTGGATAAGATCTAAAATGATATTATTAGCGGGTATGTAACATTTCTCCGCCACTTTTCTCATGATAGATTCATTCGAGAAATCATCATAATAATAATGATCGTGCCCCAGGTCAAAAAACCTGTATCTCTTGAGCCTGAAAGGTTGATGAACCTGAAAATAAAAGCATATTGCTTTTTTGCTTGCTGCACTCATATCTTAATACTTAATTATTACCAATCACTTTATGATAAATATCTCTTACATGCCTTGCTGAATTATCCCACTTAAACCGGATAACCTCTTCTTTACCGTTTTTAATAATCATCCTGGCCAGAGCAGGATAGTTAAGAATACCATAAATTGCATCAGCCATTGCATCTATATCCCAGAAGTCTGTTTTTACTGCATGTGTAAGTATCTCAGCCACACCAGATTGCTTACTTATAATAACCGGAACATTCGATTGCATTGCTTCGAGCGGAGAGATACCAAACGGCTCTGATACTGATGGCATAATGTAAACATCGCTCATATCGAGCATCGAAAAAACGTCTGTCCCTTTAAGAAATCCTGTAAAATGGAAGCGGTCGGTTATTTTCAGTGCGGCTGCTCTCCGCATCATCTTTTCCATCATATCGCCCGATCCGGCCATTACAAATCTTACATTGTCCATTACCTGCAAAACTTTATAAGCGGCTTCAATAAAATATTCAGGACCTTTCTGAAGGGTTATGCGGCCAAGAAATGTGACTACTTTTTCATCAAACCCTTTTTTAATGATCAGGTTTTCAGATATTTCCACCGGTTCAACAGCATTATAAACTGTTTCAACCTTATTGGGATTGATATGGTATTTGTTTATTACAATGTCTCTGGTGAGGTTACTGACAGTGATTATTTTTGATGCTGCATCCATTCCACTCTTCTCAATTCTGTAAACATCAGGGTTGACGTTACCCCCACTTCGGTCAAAGTCTGTAGCATGAACATGGATAACAAGAGGTTTTCCTGACACTTCCATTGCGGCGATCCCGGCGGGATACGCGAGCCAGTCATGCGCGTGGATAATATCAAACTCATTTTCTTCAGCTATAACAGAAGCAACGATGGCATACTTGTATATTTCGTCCATAAGGCAATTGTCATATCTTCCTGAAAAATCAACCATGCCATTATTATTTGTCTGGATGAAAAGGTCATAACCGGAGACTTCTGATCTCGTCATTTTCCAGAAATCTTCCGGATCAGTATAAGGTACAATTTTTGATGATATTTCAATTTTTTCCAGAGGGCGTCGGAATCCTTTATAATAAACTTTTTTGTATGACACAGGCACCTGGTTAGCGCCAACCAGTCTGACCATAGTCTGATCCTCATCTCCCCATGCCTTGGGTACCACGAAGATCACTTCAAGGTCTTCTAGTGTTGCCATGCCTTTTGTAAGTCCATAGCTGGCAGTACCGAGTCCTCCGGAGATATGAGGCGGAAATTCCCATCCAAACATTAACACACGCATATTCTATTTTCTGTTATTGATTTGCATACTTAGTTCCCAGCAGTTCTATAATTCTTAACACCTCCCCTACACTCCATGCCTGTGAGATAGCCCCCTGTGGTGAATGAGGCGGATCGCCATCATGGATTTCGGAAATGGTACTTACGCCATGTTCGCTCATAACTGCTTCAAGACCAAAAATCAGTTTTTTGACTTTCTGCACCCCCTGTTTCCCATATACTCTCAACCAGCCTTCACAAAAGGGGCCAAACAGCCATGGCCATACTGTCCCCTGATGGTATGCCCTGTCCCTCTCCTCCTGACTTCCTTTATACGTGCCTTTATAAAGTATATTACCCGGTGAGAGAGTTCTGAGACCTCTTATTGTAACAAGCTCTTTATCTGCAACATCCAAAACTTTTTTCATCTGTTCTTTGTCAAGCATTGAATAGGGCAGCGAAACGGCAATAACCATATTTGGTCTGACAAAAGTATTCTTTCCTTCATCATCGTTTACATAATCAGCGAGATAACCTGATTTCTCATCCCAGAATAATTCAAGAAAAGATTTTTTTATCTGTTCAGCAAGATTCCCGTACTCCTTAATAAATTTTTTATCTTTCCCTATCGTGGCCATTTCAATAGAAAAGCAGACTGCATTATACCAAAGGGCATTTATCTCAACCGCGTAACCTCTTCGCGGGGTAACGGGAATACCATTTACTATCGCGTCCATCCAGGTAAGCGCTTTCCCCGGGGCATCAGCATAGATTAGTCCATTATCGCGCATGTGGATATTGAAACCGGCGCCGTTTTTATAGGCATTCAACACTGATTTTGCTGCAGCGCCATATCGCTCCCATGCATCAGTTCCGCCATTTTCAACATACTGCTGAACCGCCCAGAAAAACCATAGAGGCGCATCAACTGAATTAAAGGCCGGGTTGTTTGCATCGCCCATATTAGGAAACAAGCCATCCTTCATCCTGTCAACCTGCGTATCCAGAACGTCCCTGAACAGAACCAGTTTGTGACGGGCCAAAGCCAGCCCCGGTAGTGAGATAAAAGTATCTCTCCCCCAGGCGCCAAACCATGGATAACCGGCAATTATCAGAGTTCTCCCTCCTCTTTTTTCAACAAACTGCTGCGCTGCATTTCTTAAACAATTTATAAAACTATCGCGGGGAATTTTTCCGGTAACTGTTTTTGTAAACTTCTGCCTGAGTCCTGTGCTCTTTTCCTCCTTTGTTGAAGCGGAAAATACTATTGTATCTCCCTCTTTTGCATTAACTTCAAAGAAACCCGGAGTAAAAAGGTCTTCGGAATAATCATATCCCCTTTTTTGCTCTTCAGGATATTCGATGCCAAGATACCAATCGGGAACATGAACAAACTCAGTTTTCGTGGAAAACTGCATATTTAATGACGGAAATCCTTCATATAACTTTGATTTGATCCCGTTTTCAATGAAGTCAACTTTCGTATTGGCGGTAAGGTTGGCATGTGTCAGTTGGTGAATATTTCTAAAAACCAGAAACGGTCGAAACTGGAGTTTCATCGGTTCCGATGCTTCAAGAATGGTAATCCTGAGAAGAAATTGCTCTTCATAGTGAACAAGGAGTCTTTCCATTTTCAGAATAACTCCTCCAACCCTGTAAACTCTTGAAGGAATGTTATCCGCATTAAAGTCCTCAATGTATTTATGCCCCTTTGGGCTGAAATAATCACCTTTAAATTTTCTGATACCAATATTAAAACTCTTGTCATTATTTACGACCGTAATATCGAGTGAGGATAGAAGGACAAATCTTTCGCCACCAAATTCGTCAATAGGGCAGACAAGTAACCCGTGATATTTACGCGTATTGCAGCCAACAATAGTGGTTGAGGAGTAAGATCCTGCCCGGTTAGTCCTGATTATTTCCCTTCCCAGAGAATATTCAAGGTTTACTACCTGACTCTTTTCGAACTTAATATAACTCATATAATAACTGTTTGTAATAATCAAATATGCCTCTGTAAGATAAAAATTATTATTGAACCTTGCAAACACGTGAAGCAAACGCAAAGAAAATTAATTAATTTTTATAAAAGTAGCGCCGGATAAAAAAAAGAATAACTTTGCACTTCAATAATACAAAATAATTATCAATTAACATCTTACCTGATGAATAAGAAGCTTTTTTTGTATTTTTTTGCCGCATTGGTAATTATGGGTTGTAAAAATAATAATGTACGGATTTCAGGCGCGCTTGTGAATCCTGTCAGAGGAGGATATGTTTTTCTTGACGAACTGAAGGCCAATGAGCTGGCAACAATTGATTCAATGAAGGTATCGGATGGAGGAACTTTTAACTTTAATAAGGAGGTTAAGTTTCCTTCATTTTACCTCATTAAAATTAATGAAAAAAACTTCCTGACCATGCTTGTTGAACCGGGTGAAAAGATCAGCCTGAATGCATACTACGACTCGTTGAATTATCCGTTATCCGTTACCGGATCAAAAGGTACAGAATCGATGGTTGAATACAACAGAACTCTCAGGAAAACCATAAATAAATTAACCGTATTGAACAATATTTATATGCAAAATGCAGACAGTTCCCGATTACCCTCTCTAATCGAATCGCTCGACAGCATGGCTCAGACATATCTGAATGAGATAAACTCTTACACGAAGAACTATATAGACGAGAACCTTAAGTCGCTTGTAAGCCTTGTTGCATTATATCAGCAGGTTGCTCCTGATGTTTATGTACTGAATCCTGCCAGGGATCTGAAATACTTTGTAAAGGTTGACTCATCATTGTCTATTCTTTATCCTGAATATGAGCCTGTTACTTCTTTACATGGACAGGTTCAGGAATTGATTGCCGGTATTAAAGGGGAATCAGGAATTGCTCCTGCCTCAGGAGAGGCATCAACAGCTCCCGATATTTCACTTCCTACACCTGCAGGGGATACAATTAAACTATCTTCCACCAGAGGGTCAATTGTATTACTCGATTTCTGGGCTTCATGGTGCACTCCCTGCAGGCTGGAAAACCCTAATCTTGTTAAAGCATACAACCTATATAAAAAGAAAGGATTTCAGATTTACCAGGTGTCGCTTGACAAAACGAGGGAGGCCTGGATGAAAGGAATACAGGATGATCAACTCGGAAAATGGATTCATGTTAGTGATATTAAGTACTGGAATTCAGTAGTTATCCCATTATACAAGATTGAATCCATTCCCTGCAATTTTCTTCTTGATAAAGAGGGTCGTGTAATAGCTTCAAACCTCAGGGGAGAACAGTTGCAAACTAAACTGGCTGAACTATTTAGCAAATAAGAAATAAACTGAATTACGAAAACTGGTAATCCGATTTTTAATGAAACGAATACAATTCCTGCTTGCTCTGGTTTTTATTATCTCCGCATGCACAGACAAAGGCACATTCTCCGTGAATGGAGTTATTAATGGTAAAACGAATAAGTACATATATATCAACAGGGTAGATATTGATACTCCCGTCTTGATTGACTCTTCAAAAATCAGTAAGAAAGGGGCATTCCGGTTTAAAGTTAAGGCTTCAGGGGCCGAGTTTTACCAGCTGGCCTTTTCTTCAACAGATTTCATCACTCTTCTGGCTGAACCGGGCGAAAAGATCAATCTTGTTTTTCAAGGAAAAAATCTTTTTGAAAACTACTCCGTCAGCGGATCGACGGGATCAAAAAAGTTACAGATCCTCGATCGCGCGCTTTCTGATACAAAAAGAAAACTTGATTCCTTATCAGCCATTTATGGCAAAGCCTCCCATGAGGCAGGATTTGATGTGAAAGGCCCGTCGTTGGAAGCAGAATATACCAGGTTGATAAAAGAACAAAGGAAAAAGAATATTGAGTTCATTGTTAACAACATAAACTCACTCGTTTCCATAAAAGCATTATATCAGAGGCTCGATCCGGATACATACGTTCTTTATGACCCACACGACCTCCAGTATCTTAAAATAGTCACTGATTCCCTTACTCATCATTATCCAAACTCAAAACAGGTACAGGCTCTTGCCCGCGATTTTAATAAGGAGATGAATCAGATGTATGTTACCCAGCTTGAGCAAATAGCCAAAAACATGCCTCAGACAAAACTCGATCCTGATTTAAAAGATGTTGCAGGAAAAAGAATAGCGCTCTCTTCCCTGAGAGGAAAATATGTACTCCTGACATTCTGGTCGGTACGGTCAAAAGATTGTATTCAGGAAAATCTTCAGTTGAAGGAGTTTTACAAACTTTACAATAAAAAAGGATTTGAGATATATCAGATCAATCTTGACGAAAGTGAATCAGACTGGAAATCGGCTGTTAAATTTGATGAATTGCCATGGATCAGCGCCAGGGAAGATGATCCGCTTGATCCCAAAAATGCAGTGATCTTCAATGTGAAAAGTCTCCCTTCCAACTATTTGTTTGACAAAGAAGGTAAGATCATGGCATCAAACCTGCATGGCCGATCACTGCAACTGAAACTCGAACAGTTGTTTATTAAATAAACCAACACTTTGGCAGAAAACGGGAAAATATATTTTGCTTCTGATTTTCATCTCGGATTACCAACAGGTACTCCCCCTTTAGAAAGGGAGAAAAAGGTTGTCTGTTGGTTGAACTCCATTGCTCAAGACGCAAGAGAAATATACCTGCTTGGCGATATTTTTGACTTCTGGTGGGAATATAAGCTTGTCGTTCCACGCGGGTTCACACGGTTCCTGGGAACAATTTCAGCAATAACCGATAGGGGTATCCCGATTCATTTTTTTACCGGGAACCACGACATGTGGGTAACCGATTATCTGTCAGACGAATGTGGAATCACAATTCATACAAACCCAGTCACTAAAATATTCAACGGGAAGAAATTTCATCTGGCACATGGCGAAGGGCTGGGAACAAAAAATACCGGTTATAAAATTCTTCTTTCAATGTTCCGCAATAAACCGCTGCGTGCCATCTATTCAATACTCCATCCTTCAATTGGAGTTGGAATCGGACACAGATGGTCATTAAACTCAAGACTTGGTAAAGGTATCGTGAAAGAATTCTTAGGCGAGGAACAAGAGGATCTGATCAGGTATGCAAAGGTTGTTCTTAAAAATGATAACATTGATTACTTCATTTTTGGCCACCGTCATCTTGCAATGAGGTACACAATAAAACAAGAGGTGGAGATAGTATTCCTGGGCGACTGGATAAAAAACGGCAGCTACGCTGAATGGAACGGCAACGCACTCATTTTCAATTCTTTGACTTAATCTGTCCGGTCTTCAACCTTCACTGTTAAAGTAAAATAAGAATAAAGGATATTTATCTTTTCAAACTCGTATTCCAATTTACTTCCTGATTTTCTGGCCATATCGATAAGACCCATGTTCCCTGTGCTGTCAGAACTTAAAGTCGGCCCCGAAAGAGACGCTCTGAAGAGTGCTTTAAGGCCAATTTTGTCGAAAGTATTAATATTGTCAAGTTTTTCCTTAAGCTGCTTAACATTTTCATTTAAAATAAGATTTCCGGTTGTAAGAGTGTATGCTTTATTCTCCATCCTGATCATTGCAAACGGCATCCCGAATTGTTCTTCAGCCTCCCTGCCCGGACTGTATTTCGCGACATTTTCAAGTATCTCAACAAGAATGCTGAATACCCTTTTCCTGATATTTGACTCGATATCTTCCTCTGCAAGTTTCGTTTCTGTAAACGAGAGAACTTCTTTCCCCACATCGGGAGAAATATGCCCCAGCCAGATCAGATAAACATTGTTTTCAGCCATTATTCTTTCAAGCAGCGAAACAGCCTTGCTACGAAAAGATTGCTCCTTCCCATTGCAATACATTCCAATCCCGCCGGAATCGACTGTTTTGCTTAAAATAAAATAAGCGTATTCATTGTCTAATGTAACAAAATCATAATCGAGCTTGTTGCCGGTCTTTTTTGCCATCTCAATCAGACCCAACCCGGCGCCACCTTTATTGTTGAATTCCGCGGAGCTAAGCATTTGCCTGTAAACATTCCTGATCTCTTCTGAATCAAGATTATTGATCTTATCGAGCTTACCTTTAAGATCATTAATACCGGAAGAAGGGATAATATTTCCTGTAGTAACCGTATAACCGTTGTCAGTTTTGGAATAAATAACGATCGACATATTGGCATGCCGGCTCTTGTCGCTGTGCCTCGAAACATTCTGAAGACTCTCAAGTACAAACATGAAAAGCCTTTTCCTCCCAACAAATCCAAATTCCGAATTTTTCATCTCTTTTTCAAGAAGCATCAGAAGGGGAATGGAATTTTCATTCGTTACAACGCCCCTGTAAACAAACATAAGGCGTTCTTTCATCATTTTATCGCGAAGACGGCGAGTAAGTTCCATACAAAGGAGATCACGCTAATTAACAAGATTATAAAATTAGTAAAATTTGATTTCCCCACCAATAAAAATTAACAGAAAGACTTTTTAATTGAATTAACAATACAAATAGCACATTAGCCTGAATTATTCACAAATATACTTAAAGCGCTCTTTTTCTTTGTGTTACTTTGTGATGTACTTTGTGTACCTTCGTGGTAAAAAAATATTAAACACTAAGTCGCACAAAGGGTTACACAAAGGCTCACAAAGGCTCACAAAGTTTATGAATAAAAGAAGTTAGATTATTTAAAAAGAAAGGCAAAGCAAATATTTGCCTTTCTTTATCAGCAGAATTTGAGTCTTTTCAAAATAAGCCTTTATACCCATGCGCAATAAGTAGTATTGCTATATCGCAGACCTATTTTTGTCGTTTCATTAAAAATTACAGTTTCATCAGGTTGCTGAAAAAATATTTTAGCGTATATTGAACTCCGGGGAGTAAAGCAAAAAACAACCTTTATGAAAAACATTTGATAGATGTTCAGCAGATTTTTAAAATATATAATTCCTCCTTTTTCTTTCCGGGTATTTTTCAAGCGGATTTTTTATTCAAATCTTAAAAATGTTCCTCTTGAGAAACCTTTACTTTTCGTGGGGAACCATCAGAATTCATTTATGGACGGAATCCTGATTGGATCATACCTGCCTCAACCATTGCATTTTCTGATGAGAGCTGACATGTTCAGAAAACCATTCGCCCGTTTTTGTCTTCGCGAGCTTAATGTTGCCCCTGTTTACCGGATCGAGGAAGGGCTTGAAAACGTACATAAGAATCTTGATACCTTCACAGGGATTTATAATATCCTTAATAATAACGGTAATCTGGTTGTCTTTTCCGAAGGTATCTGTGTTCAGGAAAAACGACTGCAGAAACTCAGAAAAGGGACAGCAAGGATGGCATTCGGGGCCGAAGAAAAATTTGGAATTGACGTTCATATCGTCCCTGTCGGAATAAACTACACCTATCCTTCAAAATTCCGGAAAGAGGTGATGATTAATTTTCATGAACCTTTCAGCATAAAAGAACTGAAAGACAATTATATAGCTAACCCGGCTAAAGCATTACGTACATTCAATGAGAAAGTTGATGCCGGTTTAAGAAAAGAGGTCATCATAATTGAAGACCCTGAAAACGACCGGCTTGCAGAACATCTGCTGATAATGGAAAGGAATAATTTTATACTTCCCCTCTTTCAGTGGAGATTCGACACTGACGACAGGAGGATGCTGGAAAAAACATTATGTGAAAAAATCAATTATCTCAGTAAAACTTCCAAAGAGAGTCTTGGGTCTCTTTCACAGAAAGTTAAAATCTACTTTGATGCTCTCGCGAAAAACAGGTTGAAAGATGATAATATTGCCCGAAAACTTGATTATGGCTTCTTACGATATATTGCTATAGTTGCCGGCTTCCCTTTCTTTATTGCCGGGTTTGTAAGTAACCTTATCCCCTTCATGGTACCAAAGTTTATCTGCGACAAACTTATCAAAGACCCCAGGTTCTACAGTTCATTATATGTAAGTTCAGGAACAGTTTTATATCTTATTTATTTCCCTCTCCTGCTTATTCTTGCAACTGTATTTGCAGGTTGGGTCGGTCTTCTTTTGGGATTACTTGTACCATTTCTGGGTTACCTCGTCCTGTTTTATAAGGAAGTTGTTGTTGAACGATTTAATACTTTCTGCTTCTGGCTTAAGAAAATAAAAAATCCAACATTGATTTCAGAACTTATCTCCTCCAGAAAAGAGATTATCAACTATCTTGAAAAGGTAGAAATAAATAACTTCTCAGAGCAACATTCTTAAGAAAATTTTCCTTGAAATATCCGAAAGAGATCAATGTGGTTTACAACTACTTATTTATAGCCAACTCACCTTCCTCATAAATTTACACCGTATTTTACGGGGTAAACTTAAAAGGATGGATGGAATTAACAACTGTTTACCTGGGAGAAACCAGGCGGAAGCCAATACCGTTGCTGCGGCGGTCGGGCTCTCCGTTGCCGCGGCGGTCGGGCTCTCCGTTGCCGCGGTTCGCCGCCCGGCAATCCAGCACGTCGGTGCGCCAGCTGCCGCCGCGGAGCACGCGGTCCGACCCTGATGCAGGGCCTTTTGGATCGGTTTGTACCCCGGTGGAATAATCGCCATACCAATCGTGGCACCATTCCCATACGTTACCGTGCATATCGTACAATCCCCAGCCATTGGCGGCAAAGCTGCCTACCGGTAATGTTCTATCTCTGAATATGCCCTTTTCATTGTTTTTGTATGGATAATTACCATTGTAATTAGCTTGCGCAGTAGTCAGGTTGCTACCGGTATTGAACGGAGTGGTAGTCCCGGCACGGCAGGCGTATTCCCATTCGGATTCAGTGGGCAGACGGCAGCCCATCCAGTCGGCAAAAGCAACGGCATCGTTCCAACTGACCTGGATAACAGGCTGGTTGTATTCTATGGATGGTCGCGGATTACCTTTTTCAGCGCATTTCCAATTCACACCTTCTTTGAACTCAAATTTTGTTCCTGTCCACATACCGCTTCCACTAACCCCGCCTGTTCCTTTATCGGCATCGGTAACGTAACCGGTGGCATCAACAAAGGCTTTAAACTGCGCCACGGTTATATCCTGCCTGCTCATCTTGAAGGCGCTCAGTGTTACCTGATGGCGAGTTTCATCAGCCTCCCTGCTAACCTCATCAGTGGGGCTGCCCATGGTAAATGTTCCTGCCGAAATACTTGCCCATTCGATGAGGGGTTTTTGTGCAGAAACCGTGCTTATAAAAGTAATAACAGCTATAGTTGCAATCAGGCTTTTTAGATTTTCGGTTGTTTGTTTCATGATAAGGTTATTTGAATTTTGTCTGCTCTTTAAAGGATTTTCGGTTGCTCCTCTTTTATATTTACTATTTGAACAAATACAACTTCATTAACTCAACCATATCTGTTTATTTGCACAATAGAGAAACTCTGGGCAATTTACTCATTTATCACTTTCTGTACTATATTCCCGGTAGATTTTTCTTTCAGCATCAACTTCGTTATTCCATCAGCCATTTTTTCTTTTTTTATCAGAAAATGGTGTTCGTCAAATTCTATCAGATCAACATGTGAAGTGATTCCTTCTTTCCCTCTCCATCCTATCAATTCTACGGGTTCCCATTTTTTTGTCGCTGCCGACTTATAACAGGCGTCCATGATAGCATTGACAACATAACCATCGTAAAATGTCTCCCTGGGCACTTTGTTTTGCACTAAAGAATCCAGCATATCGGTAAACATATCAGGGTAACCAAGTGAATGCACTTCATCCCCAACAGGGAAAAGCCACCCTGCATCGCTTTCGGTTTTTTCCGAAACATATTTTCCTGTGCTGCCTGTTGTAAATACTTCGAAACCCGTCCTGAGCCAGTGATCCAGTCTGATAGTTCCTTCCGTTCCGGATACTTCATCCCTCAAATCCATTCCCCCTCTGAAATTCCAGCTTACTTCAATCTGCGAAATTGCACCGTTCTCATACTTAATTAAAGCAATAGCATGGTCTTCTGCTTCAATTGGCTTAACCTGGGTTTCAGCCCAACAAATCACCTCAACAGGCTTAATATCTTTTCCAATGTAGCTCCTGCCAATCTCGATACAATGGCAACCAAGATCCACGAGGGCTCCTCCTCCCGATTGTTTCTTATCCCAGAACCATGGGGTGCGAATAAAATCAATTTACTCCCCCCTCGCCTTCGCGTAGCCGCTACGGCAGAGCAAGGTTGGGGATGAGGTAAATAAATTGATTTTCAAGCGATTCACAATATTTAGTTTATGATTACCGATAGTCATTTTATTTTAACTGAATAAGGCTATGAATGTAACAAATTTAAATAAAAACTATGAGTAAATTCTATCTGAGATACATTTACTTCTACTTTGACAGATTAAAATCCAACCAGGTTTTTCAGCTTTTTTACCCCGGCCCCAAGGGGTGAAAGCTGAAAAACCGGCCTGTTCCCCTTGGGGATGAAGGGTAAAAACAGGACGGTTTTTCATATCTGTCAAAATAGAATTAACACTACCACGTTAATTCTACTTCAGTATAAAATTATAGGTAATTGTACCTTTCTGAACAGCTGGAGCATCTTGTTTTACTTCAAACCGGGCCTCAAGAGCAGCTTCTTTTGCTGCCTTTAGTAAATATTCATCAAGTGTAGTTGAGCCTTTTGTACCCGGTGTGGCTTGCATAACTTTACCCAACCTGTCAACACTTACCTCAACGACTACTCTCCCTTCACCCTGGTAATCGTATTTAGGAGGAGGAAGCGCCTGGAAACCGCGACCCTGAAGATCATAAGAAATACCTTTATCACCCAGCCCACTGCCGTCTCCGCGGATTTTTGAATTAACTGACCCTGATGCGACACCCTGGTTCCCTGGTCCCCCGACTATGCCTTCTCCTGTTGAGTTAGTTCCTGCATTTTTCGAATTTGCCAGGGCATTTTTTGTCCGGTTCATGATATCTGACTGTCGTTGCTGTTCTGCTTCAATTCTCTTCTTTTCAATATCTTCCTGTTGTTTCCGGATTCTTTCAGCCTCGAGTTGCTCTTTTATCTTTTTATCTGCTTCAATTTTTTCAAGTTTTTTCTTCTCAGCTTCAGGATCTGTTTTTTTAACTTCCGGCGCTTCCTCCGTATTTTGAGTAAGAAGAGGTTCTTCTTCAGTTTTCACAACGGCTTTTGAAGGAGGCGGGGGAGAAATCACTTTCTGAACTGCCGGTGGTGAGGGTTCTATCATACCCAGGCCGGTTTCATCGGTTCCGAAATTGACAAGAATGCCCTCTTCCGTTACAGGTGGAGGCTTAACTGAAAAACCAACAAAAATTAAAAAAGCAAAAAGCGCCGCGTGAATTAACGTGGAAACAATAACCCCCTTTTTTCTTTCAGAAGGAAATTTTCGAAGACCGTTATTTGGGTGAGGTTGCAATTATCAGTTTATAGTTATTTGATTGCGCAATATTCAAAACCTTCACTACATTTTCAAATGGCACACTTTTGTCAGCATGTAGTGAAATATAAGTGTCAGGTTTATCTCCCAGCTTTTGTTTCAGGATACCTGCCAGATCGTCTATGTTAACCTGCTGCTCTTCAATATAATATTTAAGATCACTCGTGATAGAAACTGTTGTGAGAGGCTTGGCAGATGTTATACTGCTTCCTTTCGGCAGAAGCAGTTTAAGAGCATTAGGATGCACCAGTGTTGATGTTAACATAAAGAAAATAAGCAGATTGAATACAACGTCAGTCATACCTACAGAACTGAAGTTAATGCTTATTTTATTTCGTTGAGAAATTGCCATTTTATTGTTGAGATTTTACAGGTTCATTTAACATATCCATAAATTCTGTTGAAGTAGCTTCAAGATTAAAAACGACTTTTTCGACTTTAACAACCAGCGAATTGTACGCGAAGTAGCCTACTATGGCAACAATCAGACCGGCAACAGTTGTAATAAGCGCAGTATATATTCCGTCAGAGAGTAAAGATACTTCAATATTATTACCGGCCTGCGACATCGCGTAAAACGACTGTACCATACCTATTACTGTTCCAAGGAAGCCAAGCATAGGTTCGGCTCCGACAATTGTTGCCAGCGTGGGGAATCCTTTTTCCAATTTTGAAATCTCAAGTTTTCCAACATTTTCGATTGCAGTACTGATATCCTGGAGTGGTCTTCCCAGTCGGGTCATACCTTTTGCTATCATTCTTGCTGAAGGACTGTCGGTTGACCTACAAAGAGCTACTGCTGCATCTATCTTACTATCATGTATATAGTCTTTTATCCGATTCATGAAGTTTTGGTCCTCCTTTGCAGCTTTCCTGATAACATAATATCTTTCTACAAAAATATATGTGGCAACAAATGATAAAAGAATAATAGGGATCATTACCCATCCTCCTTTTATTGTCAGGTCAATGAGAGTCAACTTGGCAACTCCTGCTTTTTCCCCGGGTATGGAGCCACCCTGCATTAGAATTTCTAAAAATGTCATATTCTTTTTGTTGTTAATTAATTTCTAAATTTTAAAATAAAGATAGTTCACAGGATATTTTCATGTGCGAAGTTATTAAAAAACGTTATGATAAGCAGTTCTATTATGCAGGGTTAGTAACAATGGTAAAAAATTTATTAACTTTTTGGAATCAATAGTATCCACTAAAAATTAAATATCGTTCATTGAAATCTTGAATAGATCTTGGTTGTAGT
>JBAXXU010000059.1:0-26861 GCA_037127735.1 Bacteroidota bacterium | reverse complement strand
TTCCTACCCGATTAGAAAAGAAGTTGCAGTTTAACCCAAAAGTCCCGTAGGGACGCAATGGAATTTAGCCGGACAATAATGATTTTTTTTGATTACCGATCCTTTTGAAAAACTTATGGACCACCATGAACCCTGGTATTGTGCTCTGATTATTTGTTAATTTCTTATTTCTTTTTCTCTCATTCGCTCAGTCTCTTAGTCTTTCAGTCTCTTTTAACCTATCCTATTCATGAATATGATTAATTCATTGTTTTCCTTTGTGTTACTTAGTGTTACACTTTGAGATACTTCGTGGTAAAAAATCCTTAACCACAAAGGAACTCAAAGGATTACACAAAGGTTCACCAAGTAAATGAATAATTAAGGCTAAATTGCTTTATCATATTTTTTATGAGTAGAACCTTGTTTTTATTAAAATTATTGACTATATTTTTGACTTAAATATTGATCATAATTTAATCAGAACTATTATTATGGAAAAATTCAACAAATTCTGCCAGAGCTGCGGAATGCCAATAGAAATGGATCCTGAAAAAGGAGGAACTAATGCAGATGGTTCAAAAACAGTTAAATACTGTAGCTATTGTTATCAGGCGGGTTTATTTAAAGACAATTTCACTACCCCGGGTGAAATGGTTAAGCTTGTCAGGGGAAAACTTAAAGAGATGGGATATGGGCCAATTAAGCGCTGGTTTTACAGCTTAAATATTCCCCGGCTGGAGAGGTGGCGATAATGCGGGAACCCTGTTCATTTACAATAGGGTAGGGGATTATTTCCTGAAATGTTTTTTATTCCTTATATCAAATACCATATAATATAGGTAAATTTGAGGAGTAAATTCCAGAATATTCAATATTGATGATACACTCCAAAAGTAAAAGGCTATTCAATTTTATTGGATTTTGGATAGCAATCCTATTGATCCTGAATGGATGCATTCCTTCTTTAGATAAGTACATTCAACCCGAAATTGATCGCATTTCAGCTAAATGGGTCCCCGATTTAAGGGAAGGTTTATGTAATGTAACTGCCATAAGGGGTGAAGGTGGATTGGTAATTATTCGTGGAGAGACAACAATCCCTCAGGCAAAAATTGAGATAATTAAAACTTTAAATAAAAAAGGTATTACACTCATAGACAGTATTATAACACTACCAGATACTGCGAAAAATGATAAATACACGGGATTGGTAACATTAAGCGTGATAAACCTGAGGAAGCTACCTGATCATGCCTCGGAGCTGGTTTCGCAGGCAATTCTTGGAACCCCAGTAATGATACTTAAAGAGGAGGGTTCATGGCTGTTAATTCAAACACCAGACAAATATATTTCCTGGACAGAAAAATCATCTGTTAAATTATTGACCAGGTCAGAAATATCAGCATGGAAAAAGTCGGAAAGGGTCATTTATATGGAAAATACAGGTTGGATATACTCATCGCCTGATGAGTCAGGGGTTATTGGTGATATTGTCGCGGGAAGCATCCTGCAAAAAGAAGGAGAATCGAAAGGTTATGCAAAGGTGATTTTACCTGACGGGCGTAAAGGTTTTGTGGATAGTAATAAATTAGAGGATTTTCAGATATGGAAAACCAGGGTTCAATGTACTGATGAAAATATATGCAGAGTTGCATCAACATTTCTTGGATTACCATATTTATGGGGCGGTTCATCAACCAAAGCTGTCGATTGCAGCGGTTTTGTACAGTCAGTGTATTTCAGGAACGGCATAATACTGTCGAGAGATGCTTCGTTGCAGGCGCTTCATGGCTTTGCAGTTGACATTTCAGGCGGCACCGGCCAACTTAAAAAAGGAGATCTTCTTTTCTTTGGTACAAGAAGAAATGCAACACCACATGTTACCCATACTGCTATTTATTTGGGAAACAGTGAGTATATCAATTCATCAGGAAGAGTTATGATAAACAGTTTTGATTCTACGCGTGCAAATTTTGGTAGTTCCAGAAAAAAATCCCTTCTTGCTGCAAGACGGATCCTTGACTTCGAAGATGACAAGGGGATTGTACCCGTTTCTAAACATGAATGGTATTAAAGTAACCATGTGTTCTCCGTGGTGAAAAAAACAGAGTGGAATATTGGAAGAATAGTTATGAAAACAAGAAGAAAATTCCTTAAAGATTGCGGTATGATTGCAGGTGGCGCCGGTTTTTCTTATGTATCATCAGGATATCCTGATTTGATAGGAAATATAACAAAACCATTGAGAAGCTCCGGAATGACATTGCGATTTAGACCCTACGAACTCCAACTTAAGCATGTTTTTACTCTTGCATCCGGATCGAGAAGTACAACTCCGGTTATGTTGACAGAAATCGAATATGAAAATATTATCGGGTATGGTGAAGCATCGATGCCACCATATCTGGGTGAAAGTCATGCCACTGCCAATTCATTTCTTAAATTGGTTGACCTGATACAGTTCGCAAGCCCTTTCCTGATGGAAGAAATTCTGGCATACGTTGATCAGCTGGCTCCGGGAAACTACGCTGCCAAAGCTTCAGTTGATATTGCCCTTCATGATCTGGTCGGGAAACTCATGAATCAGCCATGGTATCGTATATGGGGGTTGAACCCTGACCATACTCCAAATACTTCATTTACAATAGGTATCGATAAACCGGAGGTAGTTAAAGAAAAGGTGCGGGAGGCATCGCCCTATAAGATTTTAAAGGTTAAACTCGGGCAGGGCAACGATAAGGAAATGATACAATCAGTAAGAAGTGTAACAAATACACTTATCTGTGTTGATGTCAATCAGGGCTGGACTGACAGGAATATGGCGCTCAAAATGACGCAATGGCTTAAAGAACAAGGTGTTGTGTTTGTTGAGCAACCAATGCCAAAATCTGCTGTTGACAATATTGCCTGGCTGACACAGAACAGTCCGTTACCGATTATTGCCGATGAGGCAATCCAGACAGTTACAGATTTTAAAAAAGTGCAGGGAGTTTACAGTGGAATAAATATTAAGCTAATGAAGTGCGGAGGTATGCGTGCAGCTTATAAAATGATAAATATGGCCAGGGCGCTTGATATGAAAGTTATGATCGGTTGCATGACTGAAACTTCGTGTGCAGTTTCAGCTGCCGCACAACTTTCGCCGTTAGTTGACTGGGCTGATCTGGATGGGAATTTATTAATCAGCAATGATGTTTTTGAAGGAATTAAAATAAAAGACGGGAAGATAATATTACCCGACAGACCGGGAATTGGAGTAATCCAAAAGATAAATAATGGATGAAAATGTTGGTGTGATCTAAGATGTTTTGCAATTCTTGCTTTATCTGGCTTCAATTATGTTCTTGGTATTCATTAAACTGGCTTTGCGAAAATGTCTGTTTATTTCACTTTCATCTTGAACTGTTTTATCGTTAAGTATAATTAAATCCTCGAGGACGTTGCAATACTTATCATATTGCGCTTTGCTCTTTTGATTAATTTATACACAAGGTGATCAATTGAGGTAATCAGGATAGTTGATTAAATGCCTATAATTAATATTATGTCAAATAGAATTAATTTGAATCAATATTAATCTGTTTACTTGTAAGAAACATACCTCTAACCTATTTTCCTATAGTATAATTAAGCTGAAAAACACTTGAAATAAAAAAAGAGATGCATAACATCCCCTATTTTTATATAGTCATTATTATTTCGTTTGTAACTTAGTCTGTTTAATTCATTTACTTTTGTAAAGACAAAAGATAAAAGGAAAAAGACAAAAGTTTCAAGACATTTTTACCAAACAAATATTGGAAATGGTTTGTAAATGACTGACTTTTATCTTTTGTCTTTTGTCTTTTGTCTTTTGTCTTTTGTCTTTTGTCTTTTGTCTTTTGTCTTATTATAGACTACTTACCATCAATTACATCAAGTTTTGCCTTGATAGAATTATACTTATCAGTTTGTTTCAGCCTGTAATATAATTCTTTAAGGCTTCTCATGGCATAAGTATCGTCTGGCTTAAGCTCATAAGCCTTTTCCATATATGGAAGAGCTTTTGCATAAATTTCATTTGCCTTATCAATTGCTGCAGTATATGCCTTAACGTCCATTATTTCATTGGCTTTAACAAACATCTCAGATGCTTTATTGATATATGCAGCTCCAATTCCATACTGGGTATCATACATATCTCCTTTGATCTCAATTGACTTTAAAAGTTCAACTATTGCTTCATCATAATTGTTTTCGTTCAAATATATTATTCCTGCTGCAAAGTACAGACTGAAGTTATTCGGATCATTTTCTTTTGCAACTTTAATGTATTTCAGCGCCTCTTCATTTTTATTGCTCTTTATATAAAGGTCAATTAACTGCAGGGTGATGGTTTTATCATCAGGAAATAATGTAGGAAGGCTTTTCAGGACAGATTCTGCCTTCACTGTATCTTTGAGACCAAGATAACTCTCATATATCTGATAATAAGGAGTAATTCCGAGATACTTCATTTCTGCACATTTCTCGAAGTATTTTATTGCCTGAGTATATTTAGCTGAATTTACAGCAGCCAGACCTGCATTATAATACATTCCTGTATCAACAGCTCCGGCATATTTATCACTTTCAGTAATTAAAATCTGTGTCTCAAAAGATTTAAGCGCCCCCGGAAAATCCTTGGCTTCAAATCTGGCGCTACCTTCTGCATAAAGGTCAACAGCCAAAGCGTTATATATCATATTCGTAATGATTTTCTTTTTAATTGAACCTTTTGGATCAAGTTCAATCGCTTTTTCATACGAAGCATAAGCTTCTGCCAGTGGATCGGCATAATAGGCCTTGAATGTAGGGTTATCAGATTTGAATGTTGCCTGGCAAAGTTTGCCTTTTGCAAAATAAGTATTAAACCAGTTCATCGAACTCTCATCGACCAATGCCTGATCTATGGCTTCTTTTGCTTTATCAAGAGTACCCTGATCTATGTAACTAAGAGCTCCGGTTACCTTGCCCTTCTGGGACATCGCTCCAATTGAAATGCTTACGATTGCTATCAGCAGAAAAATCTTTTTCATCATTATAGTTTTAGTTAAATTGTCTTTAAAAAAATTTCCCAAATTTATAACTTTACTTTTTAATCATCAAATTCTTTGCCATTTTCCTCAGGAATAATATTATTTTCTTCAATATAGTTTTTTTCAGCTGCTTCTTCATCCTCATTTACAAGCACACAGGCCACTGAAGCTATAATATCATTTTCCCTCAGGTTAATCAATCTTACGCCTTGTGTAGCTCTTCCCATTACTCTTAAAGCTGATACAGGGCTCCTGAGGATATTTCCAAACTGAGTGATTATCATAAGATCATGATTATCAGTTACATCTTTCAAAGCAATAAGTGAACCTGTTTTTTCAGTAATATTAATTGTTTTAACCCCTTTTCCTCCCCTGTTTGTGATTCTGTATCCATCTATATCAGATCTTTTTCCATATCCTTTCTCGGAGACGACAAGAATATCTTTCTCTTTATTCTCAACTGTTATCATTCCTATAACAAAATCGCTCTCTATGTCGGCAAGTCTGATCCCTCTTACTCCGGAAGCGGTCCTTCCCATCGGTCTGACTTTTGCTTCAGGAAATCTTATTGCGCGTCCCGATTTTATGGCAAGCATTATGTGATGTTGGCCATTAGTCATCCTGGCTTCAAGAAGTTCATCACCTTCCCTCACTGTAATTGCATTAACTCCATTTGTTCTTGGCCGCGAATATGCTTCAAGTGATGTTTTCTTAATAATTCCTTTTGTTGTACAAAGAACAATGAAGTTATTATTAATATATTCAGCATCATTCAGATTTTTTACATTGATAAAGGCTCTCACATTATCGTCAGGTTCAATACTTATGAGATTCTGCATTGCTCTTCCTTTTGAAGTTCTGGAGCCTTCGGGGATCGCGTAAACTTTCAGCCAGAAGCATTTCCCGTTCCTTGTAAAAAAGAGCATCGTGTTATGCATAGTTGCAATATACAGATGTTCAATAAAATCCTCATCCCTGGTAGCGCCGCCCTTAGCGCCGGTTCCACCACGGTTTTGCCTGCGGAATTCGGTTAGAGGTGTCCTTTTAATATAGCCCATGTGTGAAATAGTTATCACCATTTCCTCATCGGCATAAAAATCTTCAGGATTAAATTCTTCAGCATTCGGAATTATTTCAGTGCGTCTTTTATCTCCGTATTTTTCTTTTATTTCAAGAAGTTCTTCTTTAATAATTTTCATTTGAAGATCATCGCTTGCAAGAATACTTTTCAGATATTCAATATGTGCCATAATTTCGGCATATTCAGCTCTTAATTTTTCCTGCTCAAGTCCGGTTAGCTGACGAAGACGCATTTCAACTATTGCCCTTGACTGGATATCTGATAATCCGAATCGCTCCATCAGCCTTTCCCTGGCCATTTCCGGGGTCTGCGATGATTTGATTATTGCTATTACTTCATCAATATTGTCACTGGCAATTATCAGCCCCATAAGTATATGAGCCCGTTTTTCAGCCTGATCGAGGTCATATTTTGTTCTTCTGACGACAACTTCGTGACGATGTTTTACGAAATAATGAATTAAATCTTTGGTATTAAGTGTTTTAGGACGTCCTTTTACCAGCGCGATATTATTCACGCTGAAAGATGTCTGAAGCGATGAATATTTATAAAGATTATTCAGAACAACATTTGCGGTAGCATCTTTTTTCAGAATTATGACTATGCGCATCCCGTTACGGTCCGATTCATCATTTATATATGATATCCCTTCAAGCTTTTTCTCATTAATAAGGTCAGCAATCTTGCGGATCATTTCAGCCTTATTGACCATATAAGGAATTTCATTTACAATAATACATTCCCGCCCTGAATGAGTAAGCTCAATATCTGTTTTAGCCCTGACCACTATACGTCCTCTTCCTGTTTCACAAGCATCTCTTATTCCCTGTTCACCATAAATTATGCCCCCGGTAGGGAAATCAGGTCCTTTTACAAAATGTAAGATTTCTTCAGTGGTAATCTCATTATTATCAATAAAAGCAATAGTTGCATCTATAACCTCCGAAATGTTATGCGGAGGCATGTTGGTTGCCATCCCCACTGCAATGCCTGAAGCTCCGTTCACGAGAAGATTCGGGATTCGTGTCGGAAGAACAGATGGTTCAGTAAGGGAATCATCAAAATTAGGATGAAAATCAACGGTGTCTTTGTCAATATCAGCAAGTGTCTCTTCTGCAATTTTTTTAAGCCTTGCCTCGGTATATCTCATTGCGGCAGGACTATCGCCATCGACCGAACCAAAGTTGCCCTGTCCGTCAACCAAAGGATATCTTAATGACCATTCCTGAGCCATCCTTACCATGGCTTCATAAACAGATGAGTCGCCATGCGGATGAAACTTACCGAGCACCTCTCCTACTATCCTTGCAGATTTTTTATAAGGTTTATTTGAAAGTACTCCCAGCTCTGACATTCCAAAAAGCACTCTGCGATGAACCGGTTTAAGACCATCTCTCACATCAGGTAATGCTCTCGAAACGATTACCGACATCGAATAGTCGATGTAGGCAGACTTCATCTCCTCCTCAATATTTACCTTAACGATTCTCTCTCTCTCTGACATAACAGATTATTAATTAAGTATTTACAACTAAACCTTCGTGCATCTGAATTATTCACATACATACTTAAAGTGCTCTTTTTCTTTGTGTTACTTTGTGATGTACTTTGTGTACCTTCGTGGTAAAAAAATATTAAACACTAAGTCGCACAAAGGATTACACAAAGGCTCACAAAGTTTATGAATAAGAGAAGTGTATTAGTTTAGAATTACGAAAGTAGTAAATATTTGGCTATTTTTGAGATTTTCAGACCGTTAATTTTTAACATTCTTTGTTCATAAACAGGCACGAAAATTGTCTGATAGATATTTTGTAAAATTTAACAATAAAAAAGTTGTTATGTGTACCTTTGTCGTAGAGTATCTGACATAATGTCGCTTAACTTATATTAATCTGGTAATTGATAATACATAATATGGATTCACAATTTTCGCAAAGGGTAAAAGATATTCTTGGTTATTCCAAAGAAGAGGCTATCAGGCTGGGAAACAGCCATATAAGCCCTGAACATCTTTTTCTTGGTATCCTTAGGGATGGAGAAAGCGTAGCGATAGAAATCCTGATTAACCAAGGTATAGATCTTCTGGTACTTAAAGGATCTCTTGAGAAGAGTATTAAGGTGGAAAGTCCGGTCTCCGTGGCTGATCATGAGGTTATTCCTCTTTTAAGAAGCACTGAAAGAATACTTAAGCTTGTATATCTTGAAGCAAAGGCTCTGAAAAGTTCAACTATTGATACTGAGCATCTGCTACTTGCAATATTGAAAGATGAAAATGCTTTGGTAACAAGGTTTCTCTCAGAATTAGATATTGATTATCAGATAGTACGCAGGATGGTCGAAGCAGAAACACCCTCATCAAAGGCAGATTTTCCAAGAGATGAAGATGATGAAGGCCACGGCTTTAGCGGTCAGGGAAATAAAGGGCAACCCGCACCCCCTTCTTCACCAAAATCATCATCCGACACGCCTGTATTGGATAATTTCGGAATTGACCTTACAAAAGCTGCTGAAGAAGGCCGGCTCGATCCGGTAGTTGGAAGAGAGAGGGAAATTGAGAGGCTGGCTCAGATATTGTCAAGAAGAAAAAAAAATAATCCTGTCCTGATTGGGGAACCGGGTGTGGGTAAATCCGCGATTGCAGAAGGGCTTGCTCTTAGGATAATTCAAAAGAATGTATCAAGAGTTCTTTTTAACAAGAGGGTGGTTGCCCTTGATCTTGCTTCAATAGTTGCCGGAACAAAATACCGCGGCCAATTTGAAGAAAGGATGAAAGCAATACTGAATGAGCTTTCAAAAAACGACAATATTATTCTGTTCATCGATGAAATTCACACTATAGTTGGTGCCGGAGGGGCAACAGGATCTCTCGATGCGGCTAATATGCTTAAGCCGGCTCTTGCCCGTGGCGAAATTCAATGTATCGGTGCAACCACACTTAATGAATATCGTCAGCATATTGAAAAAGACGGAGCTCTTGAAAGAAGGTTTCAAAAAGTAATAGTGGAACCAACCTCAATTGAGGAGACAATTCATATTCTCCATAATATTAAGGAGAGGTATGAAGAGCACCATAATGTTATTTACACAGATGATGCCATCGATGCCTGCGTGAAGTTGACAAACCGTTACATTTCTGACAGGCACCTTCCCGACAAGGCTATTGATGCACTCGATGAGTCAGGTTCCAGGGTTCATATTTCAAATATTGTTGTTCCTGAGAAAATCCTTTCACTTGAAAAACAGCTTGACGAGACGAAAAAGGAAAAGATGTTGGCTGTCAAGAATCAGAATTTCGAGAAAGCTGCCAGTTTCCGCGACCGTGAAAAAGATCTTCTCGATATGATCGAACAGGAGAAGAAAAAATGGGAAAAAGAACTTGCTGTTAACCGCGAAACAGTTGATGCAGATAAGGTTGCAGAAGTCGTTGCTATGATGACAGGCGTACCTGTTCAGCGGATAGCCCAGACAGAAGGAACCAGATTATTAAATATGGCCGATGAGCTGAAAGGAAGTATTATAGGTCAGGATGAAGCAATATCAAAAGTTGTGAAATCCATTCAAAGAAACAGGGCCGGTCTGAAAGATCCAAATAAACCAATAGGAACATTCATATTCCTTGGTCCTACCGGTGTGGGAAAAACACAACTTGCAAAAGTGCTTGCAAAGTTTCTTTTCGATACTACAGATAACCTGGTCAGGATCGACATGAGCGAATACATGGAGAAGTTTTCTGTATCAAGACTTGTCGGAGCGCCTCCCGGGTATGTAGGTTATGAAGAGGGTGGCCAGCTTACAGAAAAAGTGAGAAGAAAACCCTATTCAGTGGTACTTCTCGATGAGATTGAAAAGGCGCATCCCGATGTATTTCATATTTTGTTGCAGGTACTTGATGAAGGTCAGTTAACCGACAGTCTCGGAAGGCGCGTTGATTTCAGGAATTCAATAGTGATCCTTACCTCAAATATCGGAACCAGACAGATAGCCGAATTCGGACATGGAATTGGCTTCGACACCTCTACAAAAAAAACAACAAGAGATGAACAGACAAAGAGCATCCTGCAAAAAGCTCTTCAGAAGACATTTGCTCCTGAATTTCTGAACAGGATTGATGACGTGATAATGTTCAATTCCCTGGGAAAAGAAGAGATAAATAAAATAATTGATCTCGAATTGAAAGGACTGTACGACCGGGTAAAATTGCTTGGTTATCGACTAAAGATTGCAACTGCGGCAAGAGATTTCATTGCTGAAAGAGGTTTTGATGCAAATTATGGTGCAAGACCACTTAAGCGCGCAATTCAAAAATATCTTGAAGATCCGATGGCTGAAGTTCTCATCAAAGCTAATCTTCGGGAGGGTGATTGGATTCATGTCGGATTCAACAGCGCTAAATCGGAAATAAAGATTAAAATTCAGAAGAAGAAAGAGGTGCTTCCGGACGTTCTAACCCCCAACCCCCCAGATGGGGGTCTAAAAACCTAATTCATTTTGACTTTTTAAAACCTACCCTTCAAACGTAACCAATTTAAAGCCCCATTTGGGGGTTTTGGGGTAAGCAGGAACTCCAAACAAATCAAAATCAATCGATTGCGTTATCAAGATATTGTAGAAGCTACCCGGATTAAGATCATACTCTGCAGGAATGAGAACCTCCTGGTCCACTTCGGGACTGTCGAATTCAGTTCTTCCAACAAAAAACTCTCCCTCTTTTCTGTCGATAATAACTTTGAATACTTTACCAATATAAGATTCATTAAGTTCCGCTGAAATATTCTGTTGTATTTCCATCAGTTCGGCGACCCTTGCTTCCTTAATTTCAGATGGAATATCATCTTCATATTCATTGTAAGAATATGTATCTTCTTCATGAGAATATGCAAAAACACCCAGCCGATCGAATCTGAAGCCGCCAATAAAATCCTTAAGCTCAAGAAAATCCTGCTCATTTTCTCCCGGATGTCCGGCAATAAGAGTTGTTCTGATTACAGCACCGGGGATCTCATTCCTAAGTCTGTTGAGTACAGCTTCCGTCTCTTTCCTGTTATGAGATCTTCTCATAAATCCAAGCATTTTATCTGTTATATGTTGGATCGGAATATCAATGTAGCGGCAAATCCTTGGATTTTCTCTGATGAGCGGAATCAGTTCCATTGGAAAATTGGCAGGGTACAGGTAATGAAGGCGAATCCATTCGAACGATTCTATTTTTAATAACTCAAAGACCAGCTCAGGTAATGATTGTTTCATGTAAAGGTCCAGGCCGTAATAGCTGAGATCCTGTGCAATAAGTATCAACTCTTTAACACCGTTTTCCGCCAGATTGGAGGCTTCCTTTACAAGTTCTTCAATTGGCCGGGAGATATATTTTCCGCGGATTGCCGGAATAGCACAAAAGGCGCACGTGCGATTGCAACCTTCTGATATTTTAAGATATGCATAGTGGCCGGGACCGGTCAGTGTTCTATCGGTTACGAGGTCAGTATTTAGAGAAACTCCGAGTTCATTCAAAATATCATTCATGTTATTTACTCCGAAATACCTCTTGACTTCAGGTATTTCATGTTTAAGCGCTTCCATGTATCGTTCTGAAAGACAGCCCATAACATATAGATTATTAATATGTCCGGCTTCGCGGGCTTTAACAAAACGAAGGATTGTGTCAACACTTTCTTCCTTTGCATCATTTATGAAACCACAGGTATTTATAATTACAGTTCCGGCTGATAAATCATCTGAATCATAGATTACATCATAACCTCCTGCACTGAGTTGTCTGAGAAGTTTTTCCGAATCAACAAGATTCTTTGAGCAACCCAATGTTACGATATTGATTTTTTTGTTTTGCATAAAGTCGCTTGAAAATCAATTTATTTACCCATCCCCAACCTTGCTCTGCCGTAGCGGCTACGCGAAGGCGAGGGGGGAGTAAATTGATTTTCTTCGCTCCCCTTGGGGTCGGGGTAAAAGAAGAAAATCAATAAGCTCTATATTTAATTTAAGATTGTATTTATAATCTACTTTGAACTAAAAAGCGAATCTACAAAGTCGAAACGGTTGAATATAAGGAGGTCTTCAAGCTTTTCGCCGATCCCGATATATTTCACGGGTATTTTAAACTGATCTGAAATTCCAATTACGACACCCCCTTTTGCAGTGCCATCGAGTTTGGTAATTGCCATAGCTGTTACATTTGTTGCTGCAGTAAACTGTTTTGCCTGTTCAAATGCATTTTGGCCGGTAGATCCATCGAGCACCAGCAGAACCTCATGGGGAGCCTCGGGGATGACTTTCTCCATAACCCTTTTTATTTTGGATAGTTCAGTCATGAGGTTGATCTTGTTATGAAGCCGTCCTGCTGTATCAATTATAACCACATCAATCTTACCGGATACTGCTGATTTGAGGGTATCAAATGCAACTGAGGCCGGGTCCGACCCCATTTGCTGTTTTACAAGCGGAACCCCTGCCCTGTCGGCCCAAATCTGAAGCTGATCAATTGCTGCCGCGCGGAAGGTATCAGCAGCTCCTACAAGGACTTTTTTTCCGGCAGATTTGAATTGATATGCAAGTTTCGCGATTGTTGTCGTTTTTCCGGCACCATTAACTCCCACTACCATAATTACATAAGGTACACTTTTAAATTGTGCGAAAAAATCAGATTCAGAATCAGGTTGATTCTTTTCGAGCAAAGCAACTATTTCTTCTTTAAGGATAGTATTCAACTCACTTGTATTTAAATACTTATCTCTGGTAACCCTGGCTTCTATGCGCTCAATAATACTAAGTGTGGTTGCAACGCCAACATCGGATGATACTAAAACTTCTTCCAGATTATCAAGGACTCCTTCATCGACCTTTGATTTTCCAATAACGGCTCTTGACAGCTTATGGAAAACGCTCTCCTTAGTTTTTTCAAGTCCTTTATCAAGGCTCTCTTTTTTATTCTTCCCCAGAAATCCCGGCAAAGCCATCAGGTTAGAATTTATTATGTTGAGTAAATGGAATCATTTTTTTAAGATAAATGACAGTCATTAATTATTCCAAAAGTAAATATAAAAAAAGCTTCCTCCTGCAAAGAAGAAAGCCATGAATATCTTATAAGCAATAAATCCTGTTATTTCTTTGTAAAGAAATCTTTTATATGATCATTATGAACGATCTCTTCTTTAAACAGGTATGCTCCTGATTTGTCTGACCTGGTCATTTTAATACATTTTGTAAATGCCTTGCCTGCTCCTGTTTTTAGTGCTGCAACAACTTTCTTTGCCATGGTTTAATCTTTTACTTGATTTCTCTGTGAACTGTATGTTTTTTAAGAATAGGATTATATTTCTTCCTTTCAAGACGGTCGGGAGTGTTTTTCCTGTTTTTTGTTGTAATATATCTTGATGTTCCCGGTTGTCCGCTTTCTTTATGTTCGGTACATTCCAGAATTACCTGTTGCCTGTTACCTTTAGCTTTCTTTGCCATTTTCTATCCCTTTTAATAATTCAAAATGTAACCTTTTTCTTTTGCTTCCTTAAGGACGCATGTGAGTCCTTTTTTGCTGATAAGACGGATTCCTGAAGCTGATATTTTAAGTGATACCCACCTTTCTTCTTCCGGCAGGTAATATTTTTTTACAAAAAGATTAGGATAAAATTTTCTCTTAGTCCTTCTCTTTGAATGCGAAACGTTGTTTCCGACCATCGCCTTTTTCCCTGTAACCTGACAAATTCTTGACATTGATGTTTGTTTTACTTCTTAACTAACGTTTGTCCTTTTAAAACGAAGCGCAAAATACGTGATTTTTATCTTATTAAACAAATATTTATTCTACTTTTTTTTATTAGCCTTCATTAATGCAGTTTAATAGCTGATTATCTGTTTTCTGAGGAGGCTCAAAGCTGCAAGGGAAAACCTCTTGATGTTTGTAATCCTGTCATTTCCAAAAATGTGTTTTTCAGAAACAATCCCTTTTTCTGAAGAAACTGCTATCCATACAGTTCCAACAGGCTTTGTTTCTGTGCCTCCATCAGGTCCGGTTATTCCTGAAGTGGCAACTGCAAATTCAGTTTTAAATAAGTTTCTGACGCCTGTTGCCATATCCTGAACAACCTTTTCACTGACAGCCCCCTCATCTTCAATCAGTTTCTCTTTCACGCCAAGTAATTGTGTTTTTGCCGTATTTGCATAAGCCACTACTGAACCTTTATAATAAGAAGAACTTCCCGGTACACTTGTTAACATGTGAGCGATCTCTCCACCGGTGCAACTCTCAGCGGTGCATACAGTTTTATTTTTTTCTTTTAACAGTTTCCCGATAACCATTTCGAGCGATTCTTCATTCTCTCCATATATAAAATCCGGAATGATCTGATATAGTTTATTCACCTGGTCGTTAATCTGATTTGATAAAGACTCATATTCTGTACCTGTACCTGTTAATCTCAATTTAATAACTCCTGAAGCAGGAAGATATGCAAGCTTAATGTTTTCAGGAAGTTCTGCCTCAAAACCGGTAACCATCTCAGCCAGTTTAGCTTCAAATATTCCATAAGTCATTATGTTTCTGTGAATTATTATCTGTGATGTGAAGCGTTTATTCAATTCAGGCAGAACATGTTCTGTCATAATATGTTTCATCTCATAAGGAACACCAGGCATGGAAATAAATATAGTTCCATCTTTTTCAAACCACATACCGGGTGCTGTTCCTGTTGCATTTTTAAGTACCCGGCATGATTCCGGAACCTCAGCCTGACGGCGGTTATTCTGATTCATTGGAAAATTACGGCGGTCCATCATTTCTTGAATCATACTTAGAACTTCATTATCAATTACCAGACGCGTATTGAAAAATTCACATAATGTCTGTTTTGTTATGTCGTCGCTTGTAGGGCCAAGTCCGCCGGTGATAAGCACAACATCAGTTTTTCCTGTGGCTTCATTTAGTGCATAGATAATATCTTCCCTCCTGTCGTGAATTGATGTCATTCGATAAACATCAAATCCTGATTTGCTCAACTCTGCTCCCATCCATGCCGAGTTTGTATCTAATGTTTGTCCGATCAGTAGCTCATCGCCTATTGTTATTATTGCTGCCTTCATATTTTTTGTCCTTTTAATGATTTACAAAAATATATTTTGTAAGTTCATCTGGCAATTTAAAACAAAGAAATGAACAGGGACAAAGCAATTAAAATGGCTGAAGAATTTGTCAGGCAGAACCTTAAAGGTTATGATAGCGGCCACGACTGGTGGCATATTGAAAGAGTGAGGAGGATCGCGAAATTTATTAATGATCAGGAGGTTATTGCAGATCCGTTTACGCTTGATGTTGCTGTTCTTCTTCATGATGTGGCAGATTCGAAGTTTGCAGGAGATGATAAAGAGAACGGATATGCCATGATCGGGGAATTTATGGATAATGCCGGTTTGAATGAAATAAAAGATCAGGTAATTGAAGTTATCAGGAATGTTTCATTCAGTAATAAGAATCCAGGAGGTAATTTATCTGACCCTTTGCTGCACGTTCTCCAGGATGCAGACAGACTTGATGCAATAGGTGCCATTGGCATAGCCAGGGCGTTTAACTATGGTGGATTCAGGAACAATATCATTTACAGTCCTGATGTTGACCAACTTATTCCATCGACAATAAGTCATTTTTATGAAAAACTTCTTGTATTAAAATACAGGATGAATACATTGACGGCGAAAAGACTGGCTATTGAAAGGCATGAATTTTTAGAAATATTTCTGAAGCAGTTCTACAAAGAATGGGAATTTGGAACAGGTGTCAGAAACGCCTGAATAAAAACCCGGATTCGAAAATCAGTGGTCAAAGTCTATAGAGTTGCTATCAATCAATTTTTCTGATAGTAATAAGTGCTATGTTTAGTGCTTTAAATAGCTCTTTTACAGCATCATTTGCAATATTTGTATAAACGGCGCTGCTATCATTTATACACATATTCAGTCAGCCCGTTTACTTTAATTGGATATCCCTTGTCATTATATTCATAAATGTTTTCTGTTATTTGTACTTTTTCTATCGATGGATCAACTTCGAATTGAAGCGTATAGGTCTTATTAGTGACATTGTTTTTGTTTGTATAAATACCCAGTGTCATTAAACGTTTAAATGATTGATATGGATTATTCATATTATCATATTCATACTCTGTAGTAGTACTTAACTCGGCAATTCCTGTTGATGATACGAAGTACTTAGATTGCCTGGTAATATTTCCATTTTCATCATATTTATAATCTGTGTAACCTGAAATTGAATTATTATAATACCCTGTTGCCCTTACTACTCTGTCATTCTCATATAGAAATTCTACGAAATTGGTAATATTCACCGATGGACGGATATATGATTTTCGGATTAATTGGCAATTACTGTTATATTCCAATGAATGGGAAATGCTTTTTGGAGTGTTATCAGGATTTACCCATTCTGTCCTTTTCATTGCAGCCTCTATAACCCGGCTGTCACTGCTTGCCATCGAAATATCCCAGTAAAAATCGGATGTTATTAACTGGTTTCTGTCATTATAGTTGTGTTTACTGTAATGAAATTTGCTTTTTTCTTCGCTTGGTAAATTAGCACTGTTATAGGAATACTCCATATAAATTTCACCACCTATTAATACCTTACTTATCAACGGAATATCCGTATTTTCGATAATTAATTGTTTGTCCTTTTCACATGAAAGGAAAACACAGGAAATGATAAATACTAATAATATCTTTTTCATGCATCAGGTTTAGTGTTAATGTTTTCACAGCAAAAATCAGGCCAATACAGGCTCCCTTATTTTTAAGAATATAAACGCAATTAAGAAAAGATTTTTTGGTTGCAAATAATAATACAAAAAAAAGGACTTACTTTTATAATATTGTAAGTCCTTGATTATCTTGAGCGGGAAAAGGGATTCGAACCCTCGACCCTCAGCTTGGGAAGATTATTTTCGTAATTTCACCCCAATCCATTATATTTCATATTATTCAATACATTATCTGTTAATCAATGCTTTACAAATCAGTGAATTTAATGTTATATTTGTTTGTTTCATTATATTTCATAATTTTATATTGCAAATTTCATTGCAAATATTCTTAATCATTATCCAAATATGGCTATTTCAATACCAACTGCAAACATCTACCTCGACAAACGTAATGCACTCAAAGATAACAAATATCCCGTTAAACTTAATGTGTACTACCTTGGGAAAAACAGATTGTTCGGTTTACCAATAAAATTAACCGAAGATGAATGGAAAAAAATCAGCAGTCCAAAACTCAGAGACACGAAGCTAAAGGATATTAAAACCAAGCTGGATTACTACGAAGGAGAGAAATTTGAAGCCACATTAAAGGAAATCGAAGAACCTTTTACGTTCCAGAAATTCAAAGCTGCTTTCGAAAAGCAGGACAGTTCAACCTTAGTAAGCCATGATGTTTATGCACTTTTCGACAAATTCATAGCGGAACTGGAACGACAGGAGAAGGTAGGCAATGCAGGGATATATCTTAATGCACGGAATTCATTCCAACGTTTCAGGAAAAGATTGTTTTTAAATCAGGTAACCGTTGATTTCCTGAGAGACTTTGAAAACCACATGAAAAAGTCTGACAGGAAGATTAATTACATCGGGTTGAACTTGCGTTGCATGCGTGCCATATACAACATGGCAATAGCGGAAAAACTGACAAAGCAAGAAGACTATCCGTTCTCACAGAAAAGACGTGACAAGAAATTCGTTATAAAAACCGAGGTCACGAAAAAGAAAGCGTTAACCAAAGAACAGTTAGCAAAACTAAAACAATACGAACCAAAAACTCCTGCTCAACGAAAAGCATTCAGGTTTTGGTGGTTTGCATTACATGCTTACGGCATTAACATGACCGATATATGTCATCTGAAATATAAAAATATTGTAGGCAATAAAATCATTATTGAACGCACCAAGACAGAAGACACGACCATAAGTAGCAAGCCTGTAAGAATTCTTATCACACCTGAAATTCAATCGTGTATTGACGATTACGGCAATCAGGATAAATCGCCTGATGCTTATATGTTCAACATCTTTAAGCATGGATGGAGTGCAAAGAAAGAGCGTGATATGGTGCAATCTTTTACACGCAATGTCAATAAGCATATGAAGAGAGTCTCAGAGGACTTAGGATTCGACCCACCTATATCAACCAATTGGGCACGACATAGCTTTTCAACTTTTTTAAAAAGTGGTCTTATCCCCATCGAGGTTATTTCAGAGGCACTTGGTCATTCTTCCACTCAGACAACACAGATATACTTAGATTCCTTTGATGATGACATTCTTGAATTAATTGCCAAAAGGCTTTCCGAAATCTAACCAATAATACTATGGATAAAGCAACCCCAATTTATGATGAGTCAATCGAGAAGCAGCTTAATGCCTTAATCCTTCGGTTGGATGAAAAGCCACATATAAAAACAAATCCCGTTGAAGAATCCTCTTACATGGGATTTACGTTGGCTGATTCAGAGAAAGGTTTTCTGAAATATATTAAAGAAAACTTTTATGATAAATTTCTTACTTACTTAGATTCCTACAAGAACGACTGTATCAATGCGTATGCCATCAGAACTAATTTTATTCCTGTTATAAAGCGATTGCTTTCACAATATGAAGGAACAGCAAACAGTCACTATGAGTCTCAAACACGTGACGAATGGTCACAATATTTTCATGAACCCCTTGTTTCAGATACAGAGCACATCGAGAAGAAACAGGCATACCAGTTCTTCTATAATGCTTCAGCAGTCCAAATTTTCTTTTTGGGGAAGCTGGCGGAAAAAATGAAGGCGTACATGGCTGAATTTGAGTCTGCCATCCCCAAGCCTGAACCTGAATATTATTTTTCAATCCTGCCTGAGTTCACCACACAAAGACACTTTATTTTATACGACATCCATAAGAACTTAATGGCAGAGGGATATATTAACTGCACTCCCGATGCTTTTAAGAATGTGTTCACGAACAAAGAACCAGAACCGATAAAATGGCTTAAATCACAACGGTCATTAACCTATATGATTAAGTTACTGACAGAACAGTTTCTGGTAAAGAAAGAAAAGCCATCCAATTACTATATTGCTGAAAGATATATTCATATCTATAAAAACGGGAACTTTTTTCATCCGAAGAGACCAAGGCATGATGATAATCCCAAAAAGGTGGAAACAGAGTTTCTGGACAAGGTGATTGATGATGCCATTCGAGCATACAAGTAAAACTTAACTTATCTATAAGGCTTCCTGACCGACAGACCTTGTTATTTTCTTAAAGTAATGGCGGATAGCATCGCCTGAGTTTACATTATTTCCAATCCATAATAAGCAAGCAAAAAACCGACAGGTTGTAGTGTCGGTCAATTCCACTTTGGATATTTCTGGAAATTTACATCGTAAAACATTGACAATCATGAATGAAAACGATGTAATAACATTTGATAACCTGCCAGAAGCAGTAATGCAACTCTTACAGGAAGTAGCTTATATAAAGAACCACCTGCTAAACGAAGGTGCAATATCTGCTGCACCAGAACCACGTCCAGAAGACGAGAAGCAATTTCTTACAGTAACGGATGTAAGTGGAAAGTTGGATTTAACTATTGGTTCAATATACAACATGACCAGCAAGCAAGAAATACCCCACTTTAAAAGGGGAAAGAGAATTTACTTCGATAAGGTCGAGATTGATGAATGGATACGTAATGACAGGCGTAAAACAATTAAACAATTACAGGATGAGGCTAACCTCGCCATACAGAAGAAATAAGTTATAGTATGAAAACACTTGAAGAAGTCCTTAGCGATATACATGAAGTAATCAACAACACCCATTGGGTTGAAACAAGACTGCAACAATTTAAAGCCAAAGGTTACCAGATAGAAGAATTCTGGGTGAAGAATGGTGATACTGGTGATATATTGTATATGAGACGTAAAAAAGTGTACAGAATTCAGGTCACAACATCAGAGTCACATGGAAAGTATGATAAAGCATTCTGTGTGGTTATACCATTTAATGAAATTTCAGTACAAATATCAGAACTGACAAAAATGAGAAACTTTAAAATAATCAGGAAACCCAGAAAAAAATTGCAGAAGGCTGACATTTTAAAATAATATTATAATTAATAACAGACCAAAATGGCAACAGTAAGAACATTAATAATTAATACATACTATCTGATACATATTAATATATTTCTTCACACGGGGACAAATTGTCCCTTTAATATACATATATATAATATATATATAATAATCAATAAGTTAACAAGGGGACAATTAAGGGGACAAGCAAGGGACAAGCAGGGACAAATGGTAAAATGTCCCCTAAGGCAAAATAATGCTAAAGGGACAAAAAATATAATGTCCTCTATATGTCCCCAGTTGTCCCCATGTTTGTCCCCTATTTATAACATTAATATTCAATGTATTAACTACATTTTAGGGGACAAATGGCTAAATTAGTGTTCAAGGTATACAATTATGACTGACATCACCAACAACATCAAAAAACATTGAAAAGATGACAGAAAAAAGAATTATAAAAATAATTTATGTTTTGGTATGTCTTTTTTGAAAGTGTCAGTATTTATTGAAAATCACTGGTAGTAAAATATCGTGGTTTTCCCTTCTGGCGGGTTCTGACCGTTCCCGCCAGACCAAAGGGTTAACGGTCAGAAAAAAATAATATTAGAAGTAATACGGTCAGTAAATGAGTGAAATTAAATTAAGTGGTGAAACCACAACAAGCACAGGCGACACAAAGACATTTAACTATGTAAAGCCACAAGTAACCAGAAGAACAACAAAGGTTATTGAATATCCAACCTTCAAAGCAATGCCAATTAACAAGGCGTTTGTAGAAATTCAAGACACAATCAACAATCAGAAAAACATTTTTGGAGACCTGCTAACAGAAGGCGACCTTACTATATTGTTCGGGCGTTCGAATGTCGGCAAGTCATTTTTATCGTATCAGATAGCTGAAGCCATTGCAAGGGGTCGGAATGTATTAAACGTAATGGATATAACAGAACTTCGAAACCACGGTGAAACACGTTATTATAATCTAAACAACGAAACCCTTTTACAAAAGGTCTTGTACGTGGACTTTGAGGCAACTATTGAAAAGGATTATATCAGGTACAGTACAAAAGACCCGAAATCCACAAGTAAAGCAAAGCCGTATCAGTTCAGTGAGAATTTTATAACTGCTTTCCCAGATAGGTTAACGGTTGCAGATAACTTGTTATTCATTGACAGCATAGAATTTGAGGTTAAGAAATCAGGCGCAAAGGTTGTGATAATAGATAACCTGTCTGCAATATCACAAGACAACGAAAAGTCAGGAGCAGCCGTAAAACTGATGAACAAGATTAAAGACCTGCAAAGACGTAACAAGTTAACAGTGCTGTTAATGGCACACACGCCAAAGATTGTACAAGGTGAACCGATTATCTGGACTAATCTGGCAGGTTCTTCGAATCTCTATAATCTTGCTGATAGTGTTATGGCAATCAATACAACTACAATGGCGGATGATATACGATATATAAAACAACTGAAGTCCCGATATAACGAAATTCAGTATCACAAAGATAATGTGGTGGCAATTAAGTTCAGCACCAGACCAGACGGGTTAAAGGGGTTTGAGTTCCTGAATTACGAGCCAGAAGACGAATTAATAAAGCCACAGGACAAAGCAACGAAAGCTGATGAAGACAGGGAAATAATTAACCTGATTCGGAACTTTGATTATACCGTGGCACTCATAGCCGAGGAGTTAAAACCAAAATTTGGTGCTGATGTTGAATTAAGCACGTATTATCAACGAATAAAAAAACGTATTCAAAGACTTAAATCAAAGGGACTGATTGAAGACCGAGAAACAGAACCCCAGCCAGTTGTTTTACCAATTGTTAACGTAGTACCAGAAGCACCCAAGGTCAACGTAGCACCAGAAGTAAACCCCAGATTTAAACCAGAAATTCGGGCAATACTTGACGAACAACAAAACAGGGAAGATGCTGAAAACTTGCAAGCCTTCACGGAGTTACTGGCAGACATAAAAAATAGAAGTAATACCACTGCAATATGATAGAGATAGAATTATTTCCGAGAGTTAACAACAGGTCAGAACATAGTGTTCAAGGACTTGACAGGTTGTTAAAATGGTCAACAAGCAACGAAACCCTAAAGCAGAACACCTGCTTATATCAGCAATGGTTAAAAGACAATCCCAATGCTACTAAGCAGGAAAAAAGCCAGAAGAAAGTCTTTTACTTTCCTGCCGTGACTTTTGGTGGTACGTTCACGGGAACGGGTACGGCAAAAGACATTAGTGTAATGTCTGGTCTTAGTGTTCTGGACTTCGACCACATAAAGAACTTACCAGAAGTTCGTCAGAAGTTAGAAAATGACAGCAATACATTTTTATTGTTTGTCAGTCCTTCGGGTGACGGGTTAAAAGTGGTGGTAAGGCATGGTCTTACAGACCCTCTGAAATGGCAATACCTGTACTTCGAACTCGAAGCATATTATCTCAATACATTCGGTCTGGAAACCGATAAAAGTGGCAAGGACATTAGCAGAATGTGTTTTCTACCGTATATCGACACGCTATTCAAGAATGACAATAGTACCGTATGGCAATATACAGGAACGTTTGAAAAGGGTCAGTTAAGGTACGCAGATATATGCGTACCTTTAATTCCAAATATAAGCACCGCAACAAGCACAACAGACGACCTTTATAACGAGTGCTTTTATATCAGTGTTTACTTATTTCAGAATAAAATCAGCATTGCCGAAAGTTATGAAGCCGGGCTAAGTTATGGTTATAGTCTCTGTGCTTTGGGTGAACAAGGCAGAGAAATATTTCACAATATCAGTTGTATCAGCGACAAATATGACGTTGATAAGTGTGACGAGCAATATGATTATATGCTCAGCCATTTTGACGAAGACAGAACGAACATTAATAATTTCATAAATAATGGCAAACGGGCAATTGCACATCATACCATATATAAACAATATGGCTTTTTATGCAAATAAAAATAATAGAAAATAGTAAAAAATTCAGACCATGAAACCCACTAAGTACAAAAGAGGTAAGTATAACAAACAGCATCCCAAAGAAATAAAGATTACTTTTTTATCTGATAAATTAATGATAGTAAACCTAAACCAACTATCAGTAATGAAACATATAAGTATGAGTCAAGCAATCAGAGAAGCGATTCACGAGTATTATATCAGGTCGTTTGCAGGTCAATAGTAATGAGGTATGATGCAACTCGGTCTTTCGTTATTCAATATCCTGAAAAAGTTCTTTGAGGCTTATATCCAGCGCATCTGCGAGTTCAAAAACGCTTAATAAGGTCAGGTTTTTCGCATTTTCGGCATGTATGATGGTGTTTCGATGCAGATTCAAATTCTGGCTGAGTTCTTGCTGAGTCATGCCTTGGTTGAGGCGGAGTTCCCTGATGTACGTACTCAGATACTCAAATTTTTTTCGATGATGGTTGGGGATAGTTTTAGTGTACATTTGTTTGGATTTACTATAAATACCTGTACCAACATAATAAATTATACATTAACAGGCACAATTTAATAGGCATGAGCAAGTACTTTATATGCCAATTATCTTTCCTATACGTAACGTTATCCCGTGTTTAACGGGGCAATATGTCAAGAATTTCAGGGTAAAACAACAACAATAACGCTAATTTCATCAAAGTATGAGTGAAAAAGGTAGATATTATCGGAATTATCGGTATTATAAGTCCTACACAGAAGACGTATCGGCATCTTTAAAATTTGAAATTTTGAAAAAATTAGCAAGAATTAGAACTGCTATATTTTTTTAAAGAAATTTTCAGGGTTTACATGATAATAATCTAATACCTGCAAAACAGACAAGAGATTGAAATACAGCCTTCCTTCTTCCATCTGGGCATATTTATTTCTCGAAATTCCCAAAGCATCTGACAGGTGAGATATGCTGATATTTTTTTCCTTCCTTAAAGCCTGAAGACCCAAACCAATATTTGTCAGGAACTCTTGATGTTCAGGACATATTTCTTTTGGTGCTTGATACTTCTTCTGCTGGCTTAGTTGTTCAGGGATGAGTGCCTTGTTTTTCATTTAATAATATTTTATGTAAAGATATAATATATTGCACAAAATTATGTGCAATATATAAATTATGTGTATCATTGCACATAATTATGCGCAACATGACAAGAAGAATCATTAAGATTCACCAGCAACATATTAACTTCGATGTTGAGAGCAGCACCCGCCATCTTATCGTTGTTGAAACAGAAAATCATTTACCCACTTATTCTTACGTGGTCGAGTTACCCAAAAATTTTATTTACTACGATGAAAAATATCCTTTTTACACTATAAACGAAAACTAATACCAACATGATGAACCATATAGCACTTTATATAAGAGTCAGCACAACTGAGCAGACAGTTGAGAACCAGAGAATCAGACTTATTGAGTATGCTGAGAAGCATGGATATATCTTTAATATATATGAAGAGGTCGAGAGTACCAGAAAGACCAGACCCGTGAAACAATCGTTGCTTGCCAAGTTAAGGAATCATGAATATGATGCAGTTGTGGTCTTTCGTTTGGACAGATGGGCACGTTCAAGCACTGAACTGATATTGGACGTCAAAGAACTCATTGATAAAAATGTTGGTTTTATATCAGTGAGCGAAAATCTGGATTTTACAACAGCAACAGGAATGCTTCATTTCCAAATACTTAGTGCATTTTCAGAATTCGAACGTGCACTAATCAGAGAACGGACACTTGAAGGTCTCAGACGTGCCAAGTTGCAAGGAAAACAGTCTGGCAGACCATTGGGGTCAAAGGACACCAAGAAACGTAAGAAATCAGGTTATATACTCAGGGAAGCCAATAAACGTAAGAAGGTGGATGAAGAAAACGGAATACATAAATCTGTAGAAGCATACCTGAATTAAAAAATACTCCCCCAAATAATACTTGGGGGGGTTTTATATACGAAAACACCGCTATCCCCCCCTGTTATTACGATATCAAACAATCGTCCGTTTATTTACATTTGATTTGAAAACAGTAACAATTCTATTTTTATCTGGAATAATAAGAATGGTAGCATTTAATTCAGGACTAAATGGGGAACTATACAACAACAGTATAATAATAAAATAAAATCAACCTCATGATTTATAAGCATTATAACTATATTTGCATAAGGTCGTTCTTTAAATATTCATAATACAAGGCGTTAACTTATTTTTTAAAGGGAAATCTGGTAAATTTCAATAAGACAAAAAAGAATAAGAATAATGTCCACGCACTGCGTGGGCTGTTCTTATTTTTGTCTTGGCTTACCAGAGCCACCCTTTAGTAAGTTACAGTTCCACGCTTTTGTTTTTAATAACACTTTTGGGAACTGAAAAGGGCAATGTAAAAAGAAAGTTTTTCAGAGAAGCCGAAAACTGTTTAGAGTAGGCAATATTTAAAATTATCAAAATTATGGCACTTTATTGGTTCCAATGCAAAAAATGCGGGATTGCGATTAAAAATAATTCATCCACAAACTATTACGTTATGAGGAAAATATTATTTTTATTTATTATGGTCGTTTCTTTATGTGAATGCAAAAAGAATGACACAACAAATAATACAACAAAATCTAATTGGATAAAATCATTGAACGGAACAATTCCTTATGATTTATATTCAGTTTACTTTACAGATGCTAATACTGGGTACGCTGTTGGGAAAGACCCAACAACGGGTTGGGGACCTTCAGATTCAGCAGTAATAATTAAAACTATCAATAAAGGTAGTACATGGACGGTATTACCCTTACGAAAAACAATAGCAAATGATTTGTTTTCAGTCTATTTTACCGATGCCAATACGGGGTATGCTGTAGGTAATGTCTATCAAACTGGGGCATTCTATGGTACTGTCTTGAAAACTACTAATGGAGGCACTTCATGGATAGCATTAGCATTACCCAGCGGAACAACTACTGGTTTAAGTTCAGTCTACTTTACGAATGCTAACACAGGGTATGCCGTTGGTAATGTGTATCAAGCAGGAGCGTTTTACGGAGTTATCTTAAAAACTATTAATGGTGGTACTACATGGACGTCTTCTATATTACCGAGTGCAACGACCAATGGATTAAATTCAGTTTACTTTACTGATGCAAATACAGGATACACAGTGGGTAATGTGCATAATGGTTCGGTTTATTCAAGCGTTGTCTTGAAAACCATCAATGGGGGAACCACATGGACGGCTTTACCAATCGGAATAGCCAGTTCTTTATATTCAATATACTTTACTGATGCCAACACAGGGTATGCTACGGGGACAGACGGAACGGAAACGTCACGTGGTGCTATCATTAAAACTTCCAATGGAGGAACTACTTGGACGGCTTTACCATTACCTACAATGTCGTCCATGTTTGATGTAAGGTCAATATACTTTGCCTCTACCACAAATGGGTACGCTGTTGGAACAGGAGGATATATTTTTAAAACTACAAATTCAGGTACTACATGGACTAATCTACCATTAGACAATTCGTTGCAACTCACTGATTTTTTTGGTGTTCGCTTTACTGATGCTAATACAGGATACGTTGTGGGGGAC
>JBAXXU010000058.1:0-26892 GCA_037127735.1 Bacteroidota bacterium | reverse complement strand
GTTTCTTATTATCCCGGTGAGATTGAAATAAAACCTGGCTGGGATATAGAGCAGGACTGGGATATAGGAAAACTAAACTTCAAAGACCAGAAGCTTAGAGAGAAAAAGAAAACTAAATAACGGGTTGAAAAACAGGGGATATCAATAGGGCGCATATAAATAGCCAGCATAAAAGTATTTTTTTCAATGTGACAATTTATTAGCTTTGTGAGCCATTGTGAAAACCCTGATTGGGAATTTAGTATTAAATAAAAATTTGTTATAAATCTGGTTCTTTAAGTTCCGAAGTAAAAAGAAATAATAAAATGAAAATTGCTGAGATAAAAAAATTGCAATGCAGATCATCATCTCCTGGCCTAAGTGAGATTTCAGCTTTGTTGGATGATCAGGAGGGAAGATTGTTAATAGATACAATCAACTGGAAAGAATATAGTTATAAACCTGAAGTGGCATTGGCGATCGCATACAGTGATAATGAAATTTTCCTGAAATATTATGTCACTGAAAATTATTTCAAGGCAGAAAAAACAGAGACAAACCAGATGGTTTGTGAAGACTCATGTGTTGAGTTTTTTGTTTCACCTGAAGATGACGGGATTTATTATAACTTTGAATTTAATGGTATAGGAACATGCCTGCTGGGGACAGGAACCGGGAGGGAAAACAGCACTAAGGCTTATCCGGAAATCATTTCTAAAATAAGAAGGCTGACATCCGTGGGTCAAAAACCGGTCAGGGAGAAAGAGGGGAAGTTTGAATGGACAATAACCGTAGCCATCCCTTTCAGGGTATTTTTCCATCATGAAGTAAAAGAACTGAAAGGAAAAACATTCAGGGCAAATTTTTATAAGTGCGGCGACAAACTTACTGTTCCTCATTACGTTACATGGAACCCTGTCGGCACTGAAAAACCGGACTATCATCAACCTAAATATTTTGGACTATTAAAATTTGTATAAAATGCTTAAAGGTAACGCACTCATTGGACAATCAGGCGGGCCAACCTCAGTGATTAATTCCAGTCTGGCCGGAATAATTGAAACAGCTCTCTCTTCATCCTTCATTGAGAATATCTACGGGATGCAATTTGGAATTGAAGGATTCATGCAGGAAAGGTTGTACGACCTTGGTAACCAACCCCGGAAAGTAATTGAAGGTTTGCGCCATACCCCTTCCTCGGCGTTGGGATCATCGCGGCACAAAGTTCAGGAGAAGGATCTTCCCCTGATCCTTGACGTGTTGAAGAAATTTAATATAAGGTATTTCTTCCTGATAGGAGGAAATGATACAATGGACACAATCCACAGGGTTGAGGCATATTGCAGGAATGAAAAATATGAACTTGCAGGAATCGGTATTCCCAAAACAGTTGACAATGATCTTTTCGGTACCGATCATACCCCCGGTTTTGCTTCAGCTGCAAGATCAAATATACTGAATGTGATGCAAGGCGGAATACTTGCCCGCGACATGCAAAAAGTTGACAGGTTTGTTATATATCAGACTATTGGCAGAGATGCCGGATGGTTGGCTGCCTCAACAGCATTAGCGAGGAAAAATGAAGAAGACGCTCCTCATCTTATTTATGCTCCCGAATTTCATTTTAACAGCGGGAAATTTTTAAAGGATGTAGATAACTGTATTAAAGCTAACGGATGGGTTTCTATTGTTTGCGGCGAAGGATTAAAATATTCTGACGGAACACCGGTAAGTTCTGCCAAAACAAAAGACAAGTTTAATAATATTGAATTTGGCGCCATGGGAGGCTCAAGTGTTGCTTTAAGCCTGCATAGGATGATAACAGATGAATTTGGATACAGAGGCGAATTTCAGATAACAGAATCGTTGATAATGTGTGACTACGTGAGATCATCAAATGTTGACCTTGATGAGGCTTATCGCTGCGGTGTTGAAGCAGTGAAACTGGCAGAAAGAGGAGAATCGGGAGTTATGGTAAGTATTAATAGGATTTCAAACGATCCTTATTCTATTGAATTTGGGAAAGTACCTTTGAAAGAGGTTGCTGTTTCGGCAAAACCGATGCCGGGAGAATTTTTTAATCCTGAAGGGAATCATGTTTCACCTTTATTTATTGATTATATGAAGCCGCTTGCAGGAGAACTCCCGGAGTTTGTAAAACTTGAAAAAATATTTGCAAAAAGAAATTAAAACTATTAGCCATGAATAAAGAATTTAACAAAGTTGTGTTGTCATTTCATGCTCATCCTGACGATGCTGAAGCATGGAATGCCGGAACGCTGAAACTACTAAAAGACAAAGGTTATAAAATTGTTATTGCCACCATGACTGCCGGAGATCTTGGAGGGTGTAACATGACGATGGAGGAGACGGCAAAACTGCGTATTGAAGAGGCAAAAAAAGCTGCCTCAGTTCTTGATGCCGAGTACTATATGCTGGGAGGAACCGACGGGTTTCTTTTTGACACCAGGGAGCTTAGATTAAAAGCCATTTCTCTGATGAGGAAGGTCAGAGCCGGGATTGTTTTCACTCATCTTCCATCCGACTATCATTCTGATCACCGTACTACTGCCAACATTGTCGAAACAGCTGCAATGGTTTCTTCACTCGCTACTGTTCCTGTTGATGAGGAACCACTTGAGATTACTCCACTGTTATATCATTCCTCTCCCTTGACATTATCTGATCCTTTAGGTTCACAGATAGTACCTCCGCATTTTTTTGTTGATGTTACAACTGTTATTGAAACTAAGAGAAAGATGCTCGGTTATCATATCTCGCAGATAGATCTTATGAAGCACATGCATAAGATGAATGATTTCTTCGGATTTGTTCTTGAGGGAAACCGTAACTACGGGAAAATGGCTGGTGTTGAATACGCGGAAGTGTACTGGCAGCATCTTGGCGGTGGTTTCCAGAAGGAGCCACAGATTCAAAATGATCTTTCAGAATTTCTAATTAATAAAATATAATAACCATGAATTTAAAAGAGGAAAAGTACAACAAGTATGCCCTTGTGAGGGAAATGATGGAAACGCCTGAAATAATCAGATCCTTTGATGCAGGCGCTGCAGCTAAATTTGCCAGGATCGTGAAATCATTCAAAGGATTATTGCTCACGGGAGAAGGAAGCAGCAGGATATTTCCTGCAAAAAGAGCTATCTATTCGTCTCTTAAAAAGAATTTTACACTGCCTGTTTTAACTGAAGGTTGTACTCAGGCAGAAGAATATAACCTGAATGACCTTGCTGTTTTTGCCGCTTCTAATTCAGGGCAGACAAAAGAGGTTATCCGCCTTACATCTTCACTTAAAAAGCAGAAACATACCGCAGTTTTTGGCCTGACAGCAAACCCGGGAACCAAACTTGAAGAAATTGCCACGGCAACACATGTGCTGAAATGCGGAAAAGAAAACGCTGTCGCAGCAACCAAATCGGTAGTTGAACAGGGACTTTTTTATGATTCTCTTCTTCGTACGCTGCATGGTGAAAAGATGGACGAATTGAAAGATCTTTCAGAAAAAACAGAACAGGCTCTCACCACGAAAATTGATGACGCTATAACTGAAATAATACGAAATGCAAGTGTTATATATTTTGCAGGCAGAAATAACGGAGTTGCTGAAGAACTAGCTCTGAAGACCAATGAGATTACAAGAAAAAAATCGGCATTCCTTGAAGGTACATTTGCTGTTCACGGCATTGAAGAAGTAATGAATAAAACTGAAGTTTTAATATGGATTGAACCATTTCCCGCCGAGCAGGAAAAATTTAAAGAGTGCCTGATAAAGGGAGTGGGGATGAATATTATTGCTGTGTCTTCCCAAAAAACCATCTTCCCGACAATTATTATACCTGATGCGGGTCAATATGCCGAATATGTTCAGCTTGCAGCCGGCTGGAATATTCTTGTTGAAACAGGAATATCTCTCGGGATCGATCTCGATAAACCAACAAGAGCCCGGAAAGTTGGTAACGAATATATACCAGGTAATTAAATAGTACTTAAAGTGAACTAAAGTTTGGAGTGACTAAAGTGAGCCAGAAATTGGATGACAGGAAAAAAGTACAATTAAAATCAAAACTCAAGGCATTTTAGGCACTTCAAACTCCAAACTATGAACCGAGCATGTTTAACAAAAAACGCAAACATGCATGAACAAAATCAACATGCGAGCTACATCCGACCTATTAAAAATAATTTTGTACGGATGAATAGATAAGTTATATTTACAGATATAAACAGTTAGAATTTTGGAATTATGGCAAAGAAAGAGGTAGCAGTAGGTATAGATATTGGAGGGACAAATACGATTTTTGGCTTTGTTGACAGGGATGGAAATATTCTTGGAGAGGACCGGTTAAAGACCACACACTATGATGAAATTGAAGTATTTGTCGCGGCATTGTATGAAAAGATAATGATTACGGGCCAGAAGATTGGGAATGGTATTGAGATGATTGGATTTGGAATTGGCGCCCCGATGGGGAACATAAATAAAGGAACAATTGAACATGCAGCGGGGCTTCCATGGAAAGGAATTGTTCCTCTTTCAGAGATTTTTAACAGGCATACAAACCTTCCTGTGATAGTAACTAACGATGCGAATGCGGCAGCAGTTGGAGAGATGGTTTATGGTGGAGCCAAAGGAATGAAAAACTTTGTGGTTATTACTCTTGGTACCGGGCTGGGCAGCGGGTTTGTTATAGATGGGAAGCTTGTTTACGGGCATGATGGTTTTGCCGGTGAAATCGGGCATACAGCAATACGCCCTGGCCCTTCTAACCGCGATTGCGGATGTGGTAGAAAAGGGTGTCTCGAAACGTATGTCTCAGCAACAGGGCTTAAAAGGTCGCTACTGAAAATAATGGCCGATAGCATGGAGCCCAGTGAGTTGAGGAAACTTAGTTTTGAAGAACTTGATGCCGAAATAATACACGATGCTGCAAAACGAGGTGACTATATTGCAAAACGGGCGTTTACACATACAGGAAGAATGCTCGGTTTCAAACTGGCCGATGTAGTGGCACATACCAACCCTGAAGCAATTTTTCTTTTTGGAGGACTTGCCCTTGCCAAGGATCTGATTTTTGAACCGGCAAAAGAATATATGGAGGAAAACCTTCTAAGTATTTATAAAGGGAAAGTCAAGCTTCTCCAATCGGAGTTAAGCACTCAGAATGCAGCAGTTCTGGGAGCCAGTTCACTTGTATGGTCAATAAAGGAATGATGATGAGAACAGCCGGCTATTAAATCGGCTGTTGATAATCCTATTATAAATTTGACGAATAATTTAAAACCTAAATCTATGATCCAGGAACGATTAATCGGGTATATTGAACAAAGTATCAGACAAAACTGGGAAATCGAAGCTTTATCGAATTACCGGGAAACAGGATATTCTTACAAGGCGATAGCCGAAAAAATCCTTAAACTTCATATCCTGTTCAAAGAAACGGGAATTAAAGAGGGAGATAAAATTGCCCTGATAGGTAAAAACTCCGCCAACTGGTGTGTAATATATCTGGCCACAGTAACATACGGAGCCATAATTGTCCCCATTCTTCCTGATTTCAAACCGGAAGACCTGACAAATATTATTAACCATTCTGATTCAAGACTTCTTTTCATTGATGATAAAATCTATGAGACTGTCAATATCCAAAAGATGCCTGAGATAATAGGAGTTTTTTCTATCGATGATTTTAAAATGATAATGTCAGGAAACTCAAATATTAAAGAAGTTTTCTTATCGCTTGAAGAGAAGTATTCAAAGTCATATCCCGATATTAAGCAAGATGATATTAAGTTTTCTGACATCACGAATGATCATCTCGCGGTTATCAGCTACACTTCAGGGACAACAGGTTTTTCAAAAGGGGTTATGGTTCCACACAACAGTCTCGCGGCCAACATTAGGTATGCACAGGAAAATATGCCTCTTGAATCCGGTGACCCGGTAGTCTCTTTTCTTCCTCTTGCCCACACTTTCGGATGTGCCTTTGAATTTTTGTTTCCTTTTACATTAGGCTGTCATATAACTATTCTTACAAAAACCCCTTCGCCACAGATTCTGATACAAGCATTTAAAGAGATAAAACCGAGACTGATTCTTTCAGTTCCTCTCGTAGTTGAAAAAATCTATAAAAAACAACTTCTCCCGCTATTAAGTAAGCCCCACATGAAGATACTTCTTGCCATCCCGGGGATTAATAAAATCATGTTCAAAAAAATTCGTGAGAAACTTACCGAGACATTTGGTGGGAGGTTTAAAGAGTTGGTAGTTGGTGGCGCTGCCTTTAATGCAGATGCCGAAAAATTCTTTAAGAAAATAGGGTTCAAATTTACTGTTGGCTACGGGATGACCGAATGTGGGCCGCTTATCAGTTATGCTTCGTGGGATACAACTAAACTTGGCGCATCCGGCAGGGCGGTCGATACCCTCGAAATAACTATTGATTCACCCGATACGGAAAACATTGTTGGCGAGATAATCCTGAGAGGTGAGAATGTTACGACCGGATATTATAAGAATGAAAAAGCAACCCATGAGATGATTGACAGCCGAGGCTGGATGCATACCGGCGACCTTGGCGTAATTGATAAGGAGGGGAATATTTTTATTAAAGGAAGAAGCAAAAGCATGATACTTGGCCCGTCAGGCAAAAATATTTATCCCGAAGAGATTGAGTCTGTTATAAATAATAAAAATTATATCACAGAATCGCTGGTCATTTCAGAGGATAATAAATTGATCGGGCTGATATTTCCCGATTATGAAATGATGAAGAGAGATAATATTTCTGAAGAACAGCTTATTCCTATTCTGGAGGTAACCAGAAAAGAAATCAATGAAAGATTACCTGAATTCATGGTTGTGAACAAATTCAGGATACATCCCGAGGAATTTGTAAAAACACCAAAAAGAAGTATTAAGAGATTCTTGTACACGAAAGATTCTTAAAATGACGCTTTTACTATTCTCGCGATATTATCAGACCTTCCCAGAGTGTAGTAATGAATACCGGGAACACCGAGCTTGATTAATCCTTTCGATTGCATTATGGCCCATTCTATTCCGGCTTCTCTTGCTTCGCTGTTACTTTTGCATTTCTGAACGGCAGAAAAAAGGTCATTTGGAAGATCTATATGAAATATCTGAGGCAATAGCTTAATATCATTCAGTGCTGAAATTGGTTTTATCCCGGGGATAATCGGAACTGTTATACCGATCTTTACGCACTCGTCCCTGAACCTGCAAAACTTGTTATTATCAAAGAACATCTGGGTAACAACATAGCTGGCGCCTGCATCGACTTTTCGCTTCAGGTTCTCCATATCTATCTGTCTGTTAGGCGCTTCAAAATGTTTTTCGGGGTATCCGGCCACTCCGATACAAAAATTTGTGAGGTCGGCATTTTCAAGATTATCTTCAAGATATTTTCCCTTGTTCATGTCAGTTATCTGCTGCACGAGTTCAGATGTATAGGTATGTCCGTTCTTCTCCGGAATAAATGTCCGGCTGCCTTTTTGTGGATCTCCCCGTAATGCAAGAACATCATCAATACCAAGGAACCTCATCTCGATCAGCACATTTTCAGTCTCCTCCTTTGAGAAGCCACCACAAAGAATATGCGGAACAACAGGTATGTTGTATTTATATTTTACAGCCGCAGCCAGGGCAATTGTTCCAGGTCGCAGGCGCACCACCCTTTTCTCGAGAAGGCCGTCAGTCCGTTCCCTGAAGATAGTTTCATTCCTGTGAGACGTGAAGTTTATGTATGCCGGATTGAATTCAACAAGTCTGTCAATGGCAGCATAAATTCTTTCAATGCTATGCCCTTTAAGCGGGGGAAGTAGTTCAAAAGTGAACAACGGCCCAGTGGAATTAGTGATCTTATCTATGACACTCATTTTATTAATCTCATAAGTTAGGAGCAAGCCAACGGGCCGCCTCTTCAATAGTCATATTTTTACGTGAAGCATAATCTTTCAGTTGGTCAGAGCCTATCTTTCCAATATTAAAATAAGTTGACCCCGGATGTGAAAAAAAGTAACCGCTCACTGATGCAGGAGGCACCATTGCAAAGTTTTCGGTAAGTTCAGCCCCGATCAGTTTTTCTGCTCCGAGAAGGTCAAAAAGAACCCGTTTTTCGGTATGGTCAGGACAGGCAGGATAGCCCGGAGCCGGTCTTATCCCCTTATATTTCAGTTTTAGTAAATCTTCTATCGGAAGATTCTCATGAGATTCATAACCCCAGTATTCTTTCCTTATCTTCTCATGAAGCCATTCAGCAGCAGCTTCGGCCAGACGGTCGGTAATGATCCTGATCATTATTGTAGCATAATCGTCCTCTTGATATTTTCCAAGAGCCTCATTATCAAGTGAAGCGGTAACAACAAAGGCTCCGATGTTATCTATTAATCCGGTAGTTTCAGGTGCAATATAATCAGAGAGTGAAAGATTGGGAACCCCCTTCTCTTTTGTCTCCTGATTTCTTAAGAATCGGAATACCGCTTTAATTTCAGTTTTGTTTCTATCCGAAAAGACTTTAACATCATCGCAATCTGAAACGGCCGGGAATATTTCAAATACAGCCCGCGCTGAAAGAAGCTTATGGTCAATTACCTCTTTCAGGTACATTTGTCCGTCGTTAAAAAGTTTCTTTGCCTCAACGCCCTTCACAGGATCACTGAATATTGCCGGGTATTTACCCGATAACTTCCATGCAAAGAAGAAATAAGTCCAGTCTATATAACCGGTAAGTTCATTCAGATCAATTTCTGACAGAACATGAAGGCCGGGTTTAACAGGATCAAATAGTTTAGTACTCTGCCAGTCGGTAATATATTTGTTTTTTCTTGCTTCATTTAATGAAAGAAGATTCTTTTCAGCCTGACGTGAACTATGGTCATCGCGCAATTTTTTATACTTCTCTTTTATTGATGAAACATACCCGTGGTTATCTTTCTGAAGAAGTGCGGACAAAACTCCAGCTGCTTTTGAGGCATCTTTAACATGTATAATGGTTTTTGAATATGCAGGGGCAACCTTAACTGCAGCATGTATCTCAGAGGTAGTTGCGCCGCCGATAAGCAATGGAATGTTGATTTTTCTCCGCTCCATCTCAGCAGCAACATGAACCATCTCCTCCAGAGAAGGAGTAATTAGTCCGCTTAACCCGATAATGTCAGCATTTTCTTTTATGGCAGTATCAATGATCTTTTCAGCAGGAACCATAACGCCAAGATCGATAATTTCATAGTTATTGCACGACAATACAACCCCAACAATATTCTTGCCAATATCATGAACATCACCCTTAACAGTTGCAAGAAGTACCCTCCCGGCTGTTTTTTTCTCCTGCCCTTCGCTCTCTTTTTCTATATATGGTGCCAGCTTCGACACTGCTTTTTTCATTACTCTTGCACTTTTAACCACCTGAGGGAGGAACAACTTCCCTGCACCGAAAAGATCTCCAACCTCATTCATCCCTCCCATAAGCGGTCCTTCGATCAATTCAATTGAGCATCGAAAAAGAGAACGCGCCTCTTCAACATCCTGTTCAATAAATTCATCGAGTCCCCTGATAAGAGAATGTTTAATACGATCTGCAATAGGAAGCAAACGCCATGCATCTTCCTTCTCCTCTTTCTTTCCCTCATTTTTAATCCCCTCGGCAAATTTAACGAGCCTCTCCGTAGAATCTTTTCTGCGGTTTAATACCACATCTTCTATAAGCAGAAGAAGGGTTGGCTCTATTTCAGTGTAAACCTGCAACATACCGGGATTAACAATGCCCACATCAAGTCCTGCTTTAATAGCATGGAACAGAAATACCGAGTGCATTGCTTCGCGAACCTTGTCAGTGCCACGGAATGAAAATGAGAGATTACTTATTCCTCCACTCACCCTGGCATACGGAAGATTCTGTTTAATCCATTCTGTTGACCGTATGAAATTAACAGCATAGTTGTTATGTTCTTCAATGCCGGTGGCAACTGCCAGGACATTGGGATCGAATATTATATCTTCGGGTGGAAATGCCAGTTTGTCAACGAGGAGGCGATAGGATCTTTCAGCTACACTTATCCTTTTTTCAAATGTATCGGCCTGACCTTTTTCATCAAATAACATAACTACGGCAGCGGCACCATATTTTCTTATTTTTCGAGCATGATCCAGAAATACCTCTTCTCCCTCCTTAAGGCTTATGGAATTTACAACCGATTTCCCCTGAATACATTTAAGTGCCGATTCAATAACGTTCCAGCGCGAAGAATCGATCATCAGCGGAAGCTTCGAGATATCTGGTTCGGCCATGATAAGATTAACAAACTTTACCATTGCTTTTTCCGAATCAAGCATTGCCTCATCCATGCAGATATCAATTACCTGTGCACCTCCTTCAACCTGATTCCTGGCAATAGAGAGAGCTTCATCATATTTTTCTTCCCTGATGAGCCTTGCAAACTTAATTGAGCCCGATACGTTTGTACGCTCGCCAACATTTACGAAGTTGGTTTCGGGTGTTATTGTAAGAACCTCAAGACCACTGAGCCTGGTGTATTTCTTAATGTCAGGTTTTACCCTTGGTTTGTATCGTTTTGAAGCCTCAGCAATTTTTTGAATATGAAGAGGAGTTGTACCGCAGCAACCTCCAATAATGTTTACCCATCCCTCTTTCATGAAATCCTCGGCGATGGAGGCCATATATACCGGCGACTGATCATATTCCCCGAACTGGTTTGGCAGTCCGGCATTAGGATGAACCGAAACATAAAACCCCGACTTCAGAGATAATTCCTCAACAAATGGCCGGAGTTGTTCTGCTCCGAGGGCACAGTTCAGGCCAATACTCAGAAGGGGGAAATGTGAAACAGAAACCATGAATGCTTCGAGTGTCTGACCGGTCAGAGTCCTGCCACTGGCATCGGTAATTGTACCAGATACCATAACCGGAAGGCGAACCCCCTTTTCTTCAAAGACTGAATCAATAGCAAAAAGAGCAGCTTTGCAGTTCAGAACATCAAATATTGTTTCAACAAGAAGGATATGCACACCGCCATCGATAAGTCCCCTGGCCTGCTCAGAATATGCTTCAACAAGCTGGTCAAAAGAGACAGCCCTGGCTCCGGGGTCGTTAACATCCGACGACATAGAAGCTGTACGGTTTGTGGGGCCGAGGGTGCCGGCGATGAAATGTACTTCCGGCTCCCCAGACTTTTCATATTCTGTAATTGCTTCAGCAACAAGGCGGGCTGACTGAATATTCATGTTATAAACCTGGCTCTCCATACCATAGTCGGCCATGGATATCCTGTTGGAATTGAAGGTGTTTGTAGTAATAATATCTGCCCCTGCTTCGAGATACTCCTTATGAATTCCCTTAATTATCTCCGGCTTTGTCAGTGATAACAGATCATTATTCCCTTTTTGAAGCATTGGATGATCTTTAAACTTAACGCCGCGATAGTCACTCTCCTGAAGCTTGTGTTTCTGGATCATTGTCCCCATTGCACCATCGAGGATGAGGATTTTTTGTTGAATAATATCTTCTATTGATCGCTTCAATTTATTTTCTTGTTATAGTATTAGTTTATAATCTTTTACATGATATATTTTTGTTTTATTCCCTTTCTTTTTACCCCCCAACCCCCCAAAAGGGGGGCTTATGTCCTCGCTCTGGTTGTTAACTCCCCCAGATGGGGGGCAGGGGGGTATATTTTTCGTCCTGTATTCACTATAAAAACATCCAAACTGCTAAGTTGTTCTCTTAAAGCATAAAGTCTTTCAAGATTCACGACTCCTATAGCGTACTTAGAAAATCTTCCGCTAAAGTATTCCGAGACTTCCTCAAATCCAAATAATTCCCTATCCTTTTCATCTTTATACCTTAAGTAAATCTCAAGTTTGTGATCGCGGGTATAATTTGAGACCGTCCCCTGCTGAAACTTTTTATATTCATATCTGTAACCATAGGAGTTTGCTGAGATATCCGAAAGCACGGCGCTGCCTGTTGCATGTCCGCCGGCGCCCTTGCCGCTGAAAAATTGTTTATCGGCAAATGCAGCCTCCGTGATTACTCCATTATACTCATTATCTACATTATAGAGATACTTGTCGGACGATATAAACCTGGGAAGAACAAAGCTGGTTATAGTATTTTCATTTGTTTTACCGACATAAGGTACCAGTTTAATCTTGAATCCCTTTTCTTTAGCATACTGTATATCAAATTTTGATATTTTATTAATTCCATAATGAAAGACTTCCCCGGGTTCAAGAAATAGGCCGTAAGCATGGCCTGTAATTATGCAAAGCTTGTACTTTGCATCCCAGCCTTCAACATCAAGAGTCGGGTCAGATTCTGCAAACCCCTTTTCCTGGGCTTCTTTCAAAGCTTCTGCATAAGGAATCCCATCGTTATGCATTTTTGTAAGGATATAGTTTGTGGTTCCGTTCAGGATACCGCGCAGAGAGTGGAGCAGTTCATTATCATAATACTCTTCAAGGTTCCTGATGATGGGAATGCTTGCTCCGGCTGAAGCTTCATAAAGAAGTGATACCTTATATTCAGACTGCATATCAACAAGTTGCTTAAAATGTTTTGCAACCATCATCTTGTTGGCTGTAACAACATTTTTTCCGCTTTTCATCGCTGTGGTAACAATATTGAACGCTTCATCTGCATCATCAATAAGTTCCACGACAAGGTTGATCGAGGGATCATTCAGAATATCATTCTTATCGTAGGTGAAATTCGTCATTGGGATCCTTCTCTTTTTCGCGCGATCCTTAACACATATCTTTACAATATCGGCCTTAAAACCTTTGCTGCTGTTCAGTACATCATGAAGTCCCTGCCCAACGCATCCATAACCGAATAATCCTATCCTTAATTTTTCCTGTGTCATATTTTTGCAACTCTTTAATAATTTTCTACTTATTTCCTGAAATTCTATTATAGAATCTGTCTGAACGCCTGTTCAAAATCATATATAATATCATCAATATGTTCAATCCCTACCGAGACCCTGAATAGGCCGGGCTCAATACCGATTGCAAGCTGTTCTGCTGCAGAAAGTTGTGAATGAGTGGTTGCCGAGGGTTGAATAATCAGTGTTTTTGCATCACCAACATTTGCAAGGTGGCTCACTAATTCAAAATGCTCGACCAACCTTACTGCTCTTGATTTTTCTGCCTTAAGAACAAAACTCAGAACACCACCGGCTCCTTTCGGCAGATATTTTTTTGCCAGTTCATGGTAAGGATTTCCTGCTAATCCCGGATAATTAATCTTTTCCACTCCCGGATGACCTTCAAGCCATTTTGCCAGGGCAAGAGTATTCTGAATATGACGTTCCATTCTCAGGGAAAGAGTTTCCAGTCCCTGGAGAAGAAGGAAAGAGTTGAAAGGGCTGATGGCAGGGCCAAGGTCTCTTAATCCTTCAACACGAGCTTTTACAATGAACGCAATATTTCCTTCAGGTGAAGTTTGTGAAAATATTTCACCGAAAATCTTCCCGTGATAACCCTCTGCCGGTTCAGTAAAGACAGGGAAATTTCCATTATTCCAGTTAAAATTACCGGCATCGGTTATAACCCCGCCGATACTTGTACCGTGTCCACCGATCCATTTCGTTGCCGATTCCACAACTATATTGGCACCATGTTCTATCGGACGGCAAAGGAAACCGCACGCGCCAAACGTATTATCAACAACAAGTGGCAATCCATGCTTAACGGCAAGTTCCGAAACCGCTTTAAAATCAGGGATATTGAAGCCGGGGTTACCTATTGTCTCAACATATATTGCTTTAGTTTTGCTGTCAATCATTTTTTCAAAAGAATCCGGATTAAGGTCGCTTGCAAACCTTGCTTCAATACCGAAGTTAGCAAACGTAACCTTAAACTGATTGTGAGTTCCGCCGTAAAGAAATGGGGATGTGACAAAATTTTCTCCTTTCTTCAAAATAGTAGTAAGTGCAATGAACTGGGCTGCATGGCCCGAAGAGACTGCCAGGGAGGCAACTCCTCCTTCAAGAGCAGCCACCCTTTTTTCGAAAACATCGGTTGTAGGGTTATTAATACGCGTATAGATATTTCCCCATTCGGCAAGGTCAAACAGATCAGCTGCATGCTTTGCATTTTTGAAAATATATGAAGAGGTCTGGTAAAGAGGCACTGCTCTTGATAATGTTTCTTTATCGGGATGATGACCGGCATGTACCTGTAATGTTTCAAATTTTATTTTTCTTGTTTCCATATTAATAATTTAAGATTTTTAAGAATAACCGGATAGAAGTATTCAGCTATCGATTCACGACCTCCGGCGGTTAACTAATAAGAAGAGTGATTGCAAATCAAAGTTCTTACCGGCACATGCACATAGGCATGAGCGGCATGATGAAGTTGTTGTGTGTCAGATGAATTGAATTCATGTTTATCGTGTTAAATTTTTATCATCTCCCGGCTTTCCGGGATTAGGTATTGGCACCGTTTCCCGCCGGTTAACGGGTTGGTTGCCAGGGTTTCGCGGAGCCTAATCTCTTCACCCTTCTTAATAAAAACCAAACACCCTTGAAAGGAAGGAATATTTGATTTGTGGGGTCAAAGATAAAAATGATTTTTGAAAATACAAAAAAAATGATTTCTGGTAAAAAATATAATTCTACAGTCCCCTTCAGGGGGTTGGGGGCTAAAATATTTACCTTACTTTTGTCATATCAAACAAATGTATAATGCGTAACAACTTATTAATCTATAACAGCCTGGCGAAGAAGAAAGAACTCTTTAAACCACTAAATTCACCATTTGTCGGGATGTATGTCTGCGGACCTACTGTTTACAGCGATGCCCACCTTGGTCATGCCCGCCCGGCAATTACCTTCGACCTGCTTTACCGTTATCTGATACATCTTGAATACAAGGTTCGGTATGTACGCAACATAACCGATGTCGGCCATCTTGAGAATGATGCTGACGAGGGGGAAGATAAAATCGAAAAAAAAGCGCGCTTCGAACATCTGGAGCCAATGGAGGTGGTTCAGAAATACATGAACACCTTTTATAAAAATATGGCCCAGCTGAACACTCTTCATCCTTCTATAGAACCACGAGCGTCTGGTCATATCATTGAACAACAGGAGCTTATAAAAATACTAGTTGATAAAGGTTATGCCTACGAAACAAATGGATCGGTTTATTTTGACCTGTTAACATACAATGAAAAATATAAGTATGGAATACTTTCGGGACGCCTTCTTGATGAGCTCCAAAGCAACATGCGTACTCTTGAAGGGCAGGATGAAAAAAGGAACTCCTTCGATTTTGCCCTCTGGAAAAAAGCCACTCCCGAACATATAATGAGATGGCCATCCCCATGGAGTGACGGATTTCCCGGATGGCACCTTGAATGTTCTGCCATGAGCACAAAATATCTGGGCGAAGAGTTCGATATCCATGGCGGTGGTATGGACCTACAGTTCCCGCACCACGAATGTGAAATTGCTCAATCAACGGCAGCATTTGGGAAAGAGCCGGTAAAGTACTGGATGCATAACAATATGATCACCATAAATGGTCAGAAGATGGCGCGTTCGCTTGGTAATTTTATTACGCTCGATCAGCTTTTCAGCGGAGATCATCCTGTTTTGAAGCAGCCTTACAGTCCTATGACAATAAGGTTTTTCATTCTGCAGGCTCATTATCGCGGTACCATTGATTTCTCCAACGAAGCTCTTCAGGCTGCTGAAAAAGGGCTTCAAAAACTGATGAAAGCTATTGAGACTCTCAAGAAACTCAAACCAACATCTATTTCAACACTTGATGTCGCCAGGCTTAAGAATAAATGCTATGAAGCTCTTGATGATGATCTGAATAGCCCAATATTACTGTCGCATCTTTTTGAAGGAGTGAAATTTATCAATTCAGTTGTTGATGGAACCGAAAAAATTGACAGTTCCGGACATGAATCATTAAAAGAGCTTTTCAAGATATTTGTCTTTCAGATACTGGGTTTGAAGGATGAAAAAACAGGGATAAGCGATGAGAAACTCACAGATGAACTGATGAATATCATTATTAATCTGAGGCAGGACGCAAAGAATAATAAAGACTGGCCTGCGTCTGATAAGATCCGCAATGAGCTTAAGGGTGCCGGTATATTAATTAAAGATTTAAAAGATGGGGCTGAGTGGGAAAGGGAGTAATCTTAAAAGTTCCCCTTCGAGGAGGGGAAACCAATTTAGTAAATTCATTTACAACTAATTATGATCTATCCGACTTATATTACCCCTTACATTTCATCAGAGGTTCTCATCGGCTCCACACCCCTTGGTGGCGACAACCCTATTCGTATCCAGTCGATGACAAACACAGATACTCTCGATACCAAAGCATCTGTTGCCCAGTGTATCAGGATCATTGAAGCAGGCGCTGATTATGTGAGGCTTACAGCACAAGGAATCAGGGAAGCAGAGAATTTGGGCGTGATAAAAAAAGAGTTACGTAAAGCAGGCTTCAACACTCCTCTTATTGCCGATATACATTTTAATCCTCTCGCAGCCGAGACAGCTGCCAGGCTTGTTGAAAAGGTAAGGATCAATCCAGGCAATTATGCTGACAAAAGAGCCTCCTTTGAAAAATATGAGCTCACCGAAAAAGAATATGATGAAGAACTTGAGAGGATTCACGGCAGGCTGCTCCCCCTGATAAATATGTGCCGTAAGAATAAAACGATTATCCGTATCGGCATTAATCATGGCTCTCTCTCCGACCGTATTATGACCCGTTTTGGGAACACACCATCAGGTATGGTTTATTCTGCAATGGAGTTTATAAGGATCTTCAGGTCTGAACACTTCAATGATATAGTTCTCTCAATGAAATCGTCCGACACAGCCATAATGATTGAAGCTACCCGGCAACTTGTCGGGAAGATGCAAAGTGAAGGATTATCATATCCACTTCATCTCGGAGTTACTGAAGCCGGCGAAGGTGAAGATGGCAGGATCAGATCAGCAGCCGGGATCGGAGCTCTCCTTTCTGAAGGAATTGGTGATACAATAAGGGTTTCATTATCTGAAGATCCTGAAAAAGAGATACCTGTGGCAAAAAAACTTGCCGGTTGTTATCCAAGAGGTATCTCTAAAACAAAGCCTGAAAAACCCCTCCGTTTACAATCACCATCATCAAAACCGGAAATTCTCAGGAGAATAAACGGTCCGCTTGTAATTTCACATATGACATCATACTCTGAAATTGATGCACAGTTGTACAAAGATGCAGGATTTAGTGTGAATAAAATAACAGGTGAAATCGTTAGTACTGACAATTCATCTGATTTAATAATAGTTAAAGATTGTCCTGATCTAATTCCTGAAGATATCTTGTTTATTCTTCCTTATCAAAAGTGGTTGGATAACAGAAATGTTGAAAGAGTGTTCCCATTGTTTTCTCCTGAGGCTTTTAATGAAAGCGCCTTCAGATCGGATAAACTAAATGTTTTGCTGACAGGTTCACACTTCAATATTGAATTTCTTAAAAGTCCTGATCCTGCAACAATTCTTATCATCTTCACTTTTAATCCCGAAACGGAGAAATATGCTCCTGATTATTTTCTGAATGTGCTTGACGAAAACAACTTGCGCTTTAATATTGTATTAAATCCGGTCTTCCGTGAAAATGATATTGAAGAGCTTCAGGTCAGGGCCGCATCACTCCTTGGCCGCTATTTAACTGACAGGAGAATATCCGGCATTTCTGTCACCAACATAGGAGAAATTGATTTCAGGGAGGTAACTGCAATTGCCTTTTCCATACTTCAATGTACCGGAACACGAATCACACGGACACAATATCTGTCGTGCCCTACGTGTGGCCGTACAAAGTTCAATCTTCAGGAGTCAGTCAGAAAAGTTAAGGAGGCAACCGGTCATTTGAAAGGATTGAAAATAGCTGTCATGGGATGTATAGTAAATGGCCCCGGTGAGATGGCAGGGTCCGACTACGGTTATGTGGGGTCAGCAAACGGGAAGGTTCACATTTACAGGGGAACCATTCCGGTACTGAAGAATATACTTGAAAAAGATGCAGTCGAAGAGTTGCTTCAGCTGATTGAAAGAGATCACGCCAATCTGTAATCGAGCTGCTTCTTCTGTAGATCAGCTTTTACAACCTCAATATTAACACGATCGCCAAGAGTGTAGATTTTACCTGTTGAACGACCCTTAATGCAATAGTTCTCCTCATCGTATTCATAATAATCATCCGCAAGTTCTCTTATGTGGATCATACCTTCGCACTGATTTTCAACTATTTCCACATATATTCCCCATTCGGTAACACCCGAGATAACCCCTTCAAACACGTTCCCTGTCTTATCGCTCATATACTCCACCTGTTTGTATTTGACAGAAGCCCTTTCAGCCTCAGCCGACAGTCTTTCCATTTTTGAGGAGTGGTTGCATAGTTTTTCATATTTATCCTTTGCACCAGGATTCTCTTCAGCAAGGTATGCAGACAGAAGCCGGTGTACCATCATGTCGGGATAACGGCGGATGGGTGAGGTAAAATGGGTATAATGTTTAAATGAAAGTCCATAATGACCAATATTGTCTGTTGAATAGATCGCTTTTGCCATCGACCGCAGGGCAAGTGTTTCAATAATATTCTGTTCCTTCTTCCCGGCCACGGCGCGCAATAGCTTATTCATTGCTTTTGGAAGCGGCGCTTTATCGTCTTCATTCAGCTTATAACCGAAACGGGTAATAAAATGGCTGAAGTTGCTGATCTTCTCAGGATCAGGGGTGTCGTGAATGCGATAAACAAAAGTCTTTCCTTTAAGTTTTTTCCCAACATATTCTGCAACTCGTTTATTCGCCAGAAGCATGAACTCCTCAATAAGCTGATTGGCGGTACCCATCTCACGAAATTTTATACCAATTGGTTTCCCGGCTTCATCAAGATCAAACTTCACCTCAACCTTTTCGAAGGCAAAGGCGCCTGAAGCAAATCTTTTTGTACGGAGTTGCCGGGCCAGCTTGTGAAGAACTATTACTTGCTCCTTCATATCGCCTTCTCCGGTATCAATTACCTGTTGCGCTTCACTATAAGAGAATCTTCTATCAGAATTGATTATTGTTCTTCCAAACCATTCACTGATCACTTCCGATTTATCGTTCAGTTCAAAAATAGCCGAATAGGTAAGCTTATCTTCAGAAGGAGAAAGTGAGCAGATATGATTTGAAAGTCTTTCAGGAAGCATGGGCACAACCCTGTCAACCAGATATATAGATGTAGCCCTCTGTTTTGCCTCTTCTTCCACTAATGAGCCGGTTTTCACATAGTGAGTAACATCGGCAATATGAACCCCGACTTCCCAGTTACCATTTTCGAGTTGCTTCAACGACAGTGCATCATCAAAATCCTTCGCATCAACCGGATCGACTGTAAATGTTGGTATCTGCCTGAAGTCGCGACGAGCTTTAATATCGTTTTCTGTGATTTCAGCCGGGATTTTATCTGCATCGGCTTCAACTTCTTCGGTAAAATGATAAGGAAGCTCAAATTCAGCAAGGATGGCATGCATCTCTGTTTCGTGCAGACCAGGATAACCAAGGACATTAATGATCTCCGCAACCGGATTCTTCGATTTCGGATCCCAGTCAACCACCCTGGCAACTGCCTTCTGTCCCTGTTTAGCGCCATTAAGTTTTAAGGTTGGAATAAACAGGTCGAAAGGCATGTTTTTATTGTCAGGAATAAGAAATGCAAAATTGGGCATTATCTCAATCGTTCCGACAAATGATGTTCGCCATCTTTCAATGATCTCCACGACTTCTCCTTCCGGCCGAGCTCCTTTTCTCCTGGCATAAAGCCATACCTTCACCTTATCGCCATGAAGAGCAGTTTTCAGATTTTTGGCAGAGACAAACACATCGTCTTCAAGATCATCGGTTGAGATGAATCCATAGCCACTACGAGTCATGTCAACAGTACCGGTTATATAACCCCGGCTAACTTTAACCCTGTATTTACCATGATATATCTCCTGTACACCACCCTGTTTGGTGAGTTCCCGTAAAATATCTGATACCATCAGTTTTGCAGGTGTATCAGTAATATTGAGACGTTTGGCGATCTGCTTATAGTTGAAACCCTGGTCGGGGCTTTTGGTCAATGTTGCAAGTATCTGTGCAGCAATGGTTTCTCTTGAAATGGTTACACTCTGGCTGCCTTTTCCCTTCTTACTCATAATTCAGTTTTTGCGAAGGTACGAAAAGGAACCAATAATTTTAATACATTTGAAAGAGTTCAGAAAATTATTTTCACCTGTTTTTCAGGACGTTATGCTGTATAATCTCATATCTGGTGAGAATATCCTGATGGGCTATTGGTGAAGAAAACCCTGACGGGATTATCAGATCATCTGTCGAATTTCCTTCTTTAATCAGGACTGATTCTATCAAGGAAAATACTAATATACTGAATATTTTAAATTAAAACATAAATATATTCGATAATTATTTGGTGATTCAAAGCAATATATTTAATTTTGTAATTGAAGTCAAGTCTAATACAATTTAATTCTGGCAATAATGAACAAGTTTCAAAAAGAGACCTTGAAAGTCCGGTTAATAAAAATGGCAATGCTAAAAAGCACCGGGGCGCCTGCAGATCTTGCTTTAAGATTAGAGATAAGTGAGCGGAGTGTGAAGCGATTTGTAAAGGAGATTCGGGAGGAGGGTACCGAGATCAGGTATTGTCAATTTAGGAGGTCATACGTGACCGAGGAAGAATATCAATAAATATGTTGTATAACATACTGATTGTCCATTTTTCTGGCCCCGGAACTTTTTATTATTGCATTACAGAGTCAGTGTCATTTAAGCGAGTATGGGTTTTAATTTAACTGCATTATGATTTTGTTTGACAAGAGGAATATCGGGTGTTGTGTTTATTTTGATTCATCGGATTAATCAGATAATTCTCGCTGCGTTGTGCTTCGTGTCTCGTTCGTTATGAACAAATGTTTATACTGACGAGAGATTACTTCCCCGGGAGATGGATTAAGTCTTCCGGGGATTTTATATGGGTGGATGAATGACTGGGAGAAGAGGAGATAGGAAGAAAATCTGATATAAACGAATGTAAGCGTGATAAGGACTTCTGTTTCAGGGTTTAATCGCTGTAAAACGGCGATAAAAATGTAACAGTGAATATGAGAATAATGTTCTTATTATAAAAACCAAACTAATTCCTTTTTTATTTTTAGAATCCAGAATATATTCTTCTTTAACACAGGTTATTGTTATTGGGATGAGGAGAGGATGAGACAATGTGGAACGATGTAAACAATTTTAGCTTCAGGTGAAAAACAAGACGCCTTTGTAACGAAATCCTTTATTCACGATGGACGGTAGGAAATTTATATCATGGTTCCATCATTTCAATAAATCAATGTTTTTCAGAAAATTCACAGACAATTTCAATATGGTTACCTATCATTAAAAAAGTCACGGATTTTTATCCTTTTTCCTTTTTTGATTAATCAATATGAAAGAATTAATTGATCCTATGAATAAACATAAAATGATTAAGGCACTTTCAGGCTTAGTCCATTTATCGTGAATATTGTAAATATATATTAGGTATAGTACTATGAATGATAATATTATTGCTATTACTATGTTAATTATTTTCATTTTTTCATTTTTAATTTCAATATTAAACATTTTCCAATTATTATAAATGACTTTAACTGAATTAGCTTGAGTTCATTGTAAAGCAAATAGAAATATTGCCTCTTTTATACGAGCATTGGAAAGAATACATTTTAGGGAAAGAACTCATTAAGTCTTAAAATAAACATAAATATTGAAAAGATCTATTTGCCCACAAGATTCTTTTTTCACAATTAATGAATTTTACTACCCCAAAACGTTGGACTAGAAAACATTAATAAAGATAGATAAGAATTATGCAACAGTTGATTTTTTCAAAAATAAAACAACTGTTGCATAAATAAAAAGCCTTTTATAAATTATTGGGTGGCTATATAATAAATTGCACATCCAACACTAGATCCTCCCAATAAAACAGTTCCAACCCCAGTTAAATACAACCATGGGGAAACAATATCAACTAGAAGAACGCCAGCACAAAATCCGTCCCAAAATTTACTTCCTCCAGTAATTTGAGCCATTTCTTCAAATGAAATAGAGTTTTTCATAAAATTCTGATTTAAATAATTTACCTTTTTTAACATCAACTTCTTAATGGGCCCAAGTATGTATTGCATAAAGGCCTACAGCACAACCTGTACCGGTAGCGCCTGCAAGAGGAGCAAATACTAATGAAAAAGCCAAGAAGACTGTTGCTGCGCACATCAAACCTGTCATAAATTCAGCATTTCCTCCTGTCAGACTTTCCATTTCTTCAAATTTTAATGTTTTCATAAGCGAGACATATTTTCTTTTGCCTACTCTATCCAGGCTTTTCGGCTTCTGCCTGCAAGACTAACTTTTTGAAAAATCTGTTTTGCATATCAAATTAAAACATGAAGAGTCCAATAATGCCGGACTGACCAAAATAAATTAATAAAAATCATCCCAGAATCGTTTGTACAGGTTATCAACTTTTATAAGGTCATCATGAGTTCCTCTATTCGTTATAATCCTGTCTTCAATAACATAAATATAATCGCTTAAATTCTTAACCATATTGATTCTGTGAGATATCAATAGAATTCCCATTTCAGATTTGAGTCGGGTTATAAGATTCATAATTATACTTTCGGTACCTCTGTCCATATTTGAAGTGCCTTCATCAATGACAAGGATATCAGGCTTTTTTATCAGAACCCTGATAAATGCCAGTAATTGCTTTTGACCACCGGAAAGATTAATCCCTTCTTCCCCAATCAAAGTCATTAAACCGGAGGGAAAACTTTCAATGAAACTGCTTAACCCAAACCCTGAAATAGTTGTGATCATCTCATTTATTTTGCTTTCTGTAAGCTCTGTTAATAAATTTTGCAGAATTGTACCATTAAATATATGAATTTCCTGCGGAATAATTCCAACTTTTGACCTCCAATTTTTTAAATCAACCTTATCAGCATCTGTTTTATTATTCAGAACTATTTTACCTGATTCTGCTGAATAGAACCTTAAAACAATATTTGCAAGTGTGCTTTTTCCACATCCGCTTTCACCGACAAGGGAGACTACCTTCCCTTTTTCTATCGTTAAACAGATGTTATCGAGTAATAATTTCTGCCCGGGGAACCGGAAAGAAATGTTTTCGAGTTCAATATGCCGGATATTCAGAATTTCATTCTTGTCATTAATTTCCTCTTCTTCAGGCTTGATCTGTGTAAATTCAAACATCCTGTTAAGAGCAACCTTTGCTTCACTAACAGGAATATTAATAAGGGCAAGGTTAAGAACAGAAGGAAGCAATGTTGAACTTAATGAAAGAATTGCCATCAATTCACCCTGTGTCATTTTTGACACCATTACCTGAATGGAGGAATAAATGAGAACAATAATCAGGTACAGTGTACCGGCTAACCCGGTTATCAGACTAAGCTTTACCTTTATCTTCCCAAGTAAGAAAGCTCTATCCTGAAATTCCGAATAGATATTTTTATTCTTGCCTGAAAAATCATTCTGCCAGTTCATGCTCTTTATTTCCGTTATTCCTCCCAGTGTATTTATAAAATTGCTTTCACTTAAAGCATATCCTGCCATTACTTCATGTTGGGCAGAAATAATTCTCTTATTCCATCTGTAAACAATGAAGTAAAATGCCGGGAGGCATATCAGCGACAGAATCGCGGATATATTCGAATAATAAAAAAGCATGATAATTGTAATACCTAGAATTAATATATCAATTATATAAACCCCGGCAATATCGGCTATCACCCTTTGAATCCGCATAGTATCATTTAAGCGTGCCACAAAATCACCTGTTTTTCTTGTATCAAAAAATGATTTCGGAAGAAATAGCAGTGAACTGTAAAAGTCATCCACTATCCTGATATTGAAGGATTTCCCTTGTGTAAGCAGAATAAACTGCCTTATAGCTGAAAGAACTATCCGTGATGAAAGAAGTATTAATACTAATACTGATGCCATAATGAGTACCTCTATCTCTCTTGATGGCAAAATTTTATCAATAAGTTTTTGAGTGAAAACGGCCATTATAAGTCCTAAAACTGAGATCAATATCCCGACAATAACACTAATAATTAAAAGTTCTTTTTCAGGTTTAATTGTTTTCAGAACCCAGGCCTTTTTCCCTCTTTTGTCCTCTTTTTCTAATTTAAATGAACTATTCGCGACTAATCCAAGGCATTTCCTACTTAGCCAAATTTTTCCCAATTCATCTTCTGATATGGTTGTTAATCCTTTTGCCGGATCCCAGATTATAAACTTGCCATTCTCGAAACCAAAACTTATTATATAATGTTCCAGTCCTTCTTTAGGAGTGACATGCAAAATCAAAATATTGTCATAATCAATGATGTCTTTAATTGATGCTTCAAACCCTGTTGCATCCATACCAGATTGATTGGCCGCCTGATATAGGCCCAGCATCGTGGTTCCGAACTGGGTAGTTCCACTCAGTTTACGTATCTTTTCAATAGTTGAACTTCCACCGAAGTATTTAATTATTGAGACAAGGCAAGCAGCGCCACAATCAGACGAATCGTGTTGAAGTACTGAACCCGCTTTTATCTTATTTATCTTGTTCACTCCCGTACAGGTATTTAATAATGGTTTCCGTTTTCACCTCTCCATACAGGACTTTCACCAGATTCAATTCTTTATCATATATGTAATTGGAAGGAATTATATCGCTCCCGAAAATGTCTTCAAAAATGTAAGAGGTGTCCACGAGAGTGGTGATCGAGGGATATTCAGAAAGGTTAAACGGGCTTAATAAATTTATTATGGAACCAGTATCTGCGCTTGAAACCATGATAACACGAATACCTGAAACAGGTATTTTACTTTTCAGTATCTCCGATATTTCATATTGGCAGTGTTCACATTCTGGATGAAACCGGACAACCAGAACAGGTCCCTTAATGATTTCAGAAGAGTTAAAGGATTCATTAGTCAATGTAATGAAAGAAAAAGAAGGCAGAGTTTTTATTTTTTCGGCTATTTGCCTTTTTTTTTGCACCTTAGTAATCATCCCAAATATCAGGAATGTTGCAGACACAGCAAAAACGACAATAACTATACCTAATATAATTTTTCTCATAATGAGGCATCAATTGTTAAAAACATTATGAACGCTACCCACAATACAAGAGCCGGCAAATATGATAATAAAACGATCTTATCAGAATAAGATTTTTCTATTTTACAAACTTTGTTAAGTCCATATGAAATGGAAATGATATAGATTATCTGGAATATGTTTACTGTCTGTAATGGGAATATCCATAATCTGTTAACCTCAACTGTTTTAAAGAAATTAATCAGCGATAATGGATAGAAAAATCCAAGATCATTAAGATCATAGTTTCCTGCAAAAAGACAAAACCAAAGAAATTTTATCAGGTTTGCAGAAACAAAAATTATTTCACCGGCTATTACAATTTTAAATACAGACCCAAGAGAAACTTTGTCCTGAATATTGCAAAATACTATACCTATATATAATACTAAACTGACCAGTGAAAATTTGATCAGTAGCATAATTGGAATGAATACATATCCAATCCAGGCAAATCTCCTCATGTCTTCGAATAATTTGAGCGAACGATCGTATGTAAACTGTTCACTAAAAGTGTTAAAAAAGACAATCTCATTTATTAACACAGCCTTTGATAACCAGATTATTATAAGGTTTGCCAAGACGATCCCGATGAAAAGCTGTAGCCGTTTCAGACTATAATACCGGAGTAATAAATTCATAGCACGAGAAATATACTTCCAAGCGAATTAAAACAAATACAGTCCAATAATACCGGACTTTAGTACAAAATTTATATTATTACAAATACATCAAAAACTTATCATTCTCTTCTGATAGATATCTTCTCTGAATCTGATCTTTCGGGAAAGATATTTTCGAGCTTAATTTTTATCCTCCGGTTATCAACATAATAGTATGACTGCCTGATAAAGGAGTATTTAATGTCCACTCCTATTTCCCTCATCTCCTGGAGAGATTCAAAAAGGGTACTTCTCTTTATACCCATCTTCTCCGCGAATTCTTCAGGAGTTCCTGTTGCCATCATAGATATCAACGAATCAATCCGTCGCAATCTTTCGATATACTTTATAAGAGACATTTATGCACGTTTTAGAAACACAGCTGGTCAAATATAAGAAATATTTCAATCAAATGTGGTAAAACAGTGAATTATTTAAACTATTTTCAGAAATAGTGGCATTGACTACCGAACCCGGTACCCGGAACCCGGCACCGGTACCGGTTTCAGCTCGTTTAGCGGTTTTCTGCTCCAATAATTGCACCAACAACTCCACCAACCTTTGCAAGGAGTTTGTGTGCCTTTTCCTGAATGATTTGTTATGTATTTGCTTTCCAGGTAAACATTAGCAGCAGACATAAATTTTAAAGTTTCTTTAATTGAAATAAAATCAATTTTATCCTCAAAGGAAACATTTTTATCCTTATGCAGATTTCCAAAAGCCAATATCGCATCATCTTCTGATAGAGAATTACTCACTATTTGAGTTACTTTATTTTCAGCAAATAGTCTTCCTTTTACTGTTCTCATTTGAGAATTCTTAGAGGGATCAATAAATTTTGCAATATCTGCATTTTTCTTAAAGACCTCTGCATACGATTCGTCAAAAGATAGTTTTAACCCACATTGCAGCACAAGGCAATAAAAATAGTAAAAAAGCTGTTAATAA
>JBAXXU010000057.1:0-27052 GCA_037127735.1 Bacteroidota bacterium | reverse complement strand
GTCCCGTCAGGGACTTAATATCGGTAGAAATGAAAGTCACCCCATGAATTAAGACTTCCTGTAGGGACGTAATAAAATAAAGGGTTTCAGTAGTTTTTTTAATATTTAACCGGACAATAGTGATTTAATATTTTGCTTTTATGGATCATAAAAATCAGAATTATTGGTTAATATTGTATTATAAATGCACGGTAGTATGATTTACCTGACACGGAGAGAAAGATTCTGTGCCGCACACAGGATGTTTCGGCAGGACTGGTCCGATGAAGTTAACTACACAGTATTCGGAAAGTGCTCAAATCCAAACTGGCACGGGCATAACTATGTTTTATGGGTGACTGTTAAAGGGGAGCCATCGGTGGAACATGGTTTCGTAATGAATATCAACCACCTGAAAGAGATAATTCTTGATAAAATTATAAATAAGATTGATCATAAAAATATAAATATTGAGGTTGACTTCATGGAAAATAAGATTGCTACAACGGAGAATCTGGCTGTTGCAATCTGGAATGAACTTAAACCTTTTATTGAAATGGAAGGGGTTAGCCTCCATTGCGTTAAAATCGAAGAAACTGAGAATAATTCAATTGAATACTATGGATAAGACAATTGAGAAGATTAATGACGGATCCGGTAAGGTTTCCAATAGATATAATAAAATCGAAACATGGGACGCCGCTACAATTGAAGAGCTCTCAACTATATATTACAGGGTGCTAAAACTCATAGGAGAAGATCCTGGCCGCGAAGGACTTAAAGGCACTCCGGTCAGAGTTGCCAAAGCTCTCAGTTTTTTAACAATGGGGTATGACCAGAATCCATGTGCCATAATTAATTCGGCAAAATTTAAGGAAGAATACAGGCAGATGGTACTGGTTAAGGATATTGACATCTATTCAATGTGCGAGCATCATATGCTTCCCTTTTTCGGGAAGGCTCATGTTGCCTATATCCCCGATGGATATATTACCGGCCTCAGCAAGATAGCGCGGGTTGTTGAGGCGTTCAGCAGGAGGCTGCAGGTACAGGAAAGACTTACCACACAAATCAGAAACTGCATACAGGAATGTCTTAATCCTCTGGGAGTCGCGGTAGTGATTGAGGCAAAGCACATGTGCATGCAGATAAGAGGAATACAGAAACAAAACTCTGTAACAACTACTTCGGCTTTTACCGGAATCTTTCTTGAGCATCTTCATACAAGGGAAGAATTCATGCATCTGATAGGAACCAAGCTTCATTGAAATATTTTTACTTCAGGTATTCATTTATACTTTTTTTTTACTTTTGATCCGCTGAAAGAGGCCTCATAAACTAAAGATAAGTAATTATGAAAGCATATGTATTCCCCGGACAGGGAGCCCAGTTTACCGGTATGGGGAAAGATCTCTATGACAAATCTCCTGTAGCCAAAGAGATGTTTGAAAAAGCAAATTCAATTTTGGGATTCATAATCACTGACCTTATGTTTGCAGGGACTGACGAGGATCTGAAACAGACAAAAGTTACCCAGCCTGCTATTTTTCTTCATTCCACAATATTCGCAGCTGTTCTTGGAAATTCTTTTATGCCCGATATGGTTGCAGGTCATTCACTCGGAGAATTCTCTGCACTTGTCGCCAACAAATCCCTCTCCTTTGAAGACGGGCTTTTGCTGGTTTCAAAAAGAGCTATTGCCATGCAGAAAGCCTGCGAGAAGACTCCATCAACCATGGCAGCAATCCTGGGAATCGATGACAGAATTGTTGAAGAAGTATGTATATCAATCAAAGAAGTGGTTGTCCCGGCTAATTATAACAGTCCCGGCCAAATAGTTATTTCCGGTTCAAATGAAGGAATAGATAAGGCTATCCAAATGCTGAAAGAGAAAGGAGCTAAAAGAGCTCTCAAACTGCCGGTTGGGGGTGCTTTTCATTCCCCACTTATGGAGCCGGCCCGTCTGGAACTTGAAGAAGCAATTAGAAACACAACCTTCAACAAGCCAGTCTGCCCTGTATATCAGAATGTTAATGCAAAGCCTTCTGTCGAACCGGAAGTAATAAAAGCAAACCTTGTTTTACAACTTACCTCGCCTGTACGATGGACACAATGCGTACTGAATATGATAGCCGGTGGTGCCACATCATTTATTGAGGTCGGCCCCGGAAGTGTTTTACAAGGATTGATAAGAAAGATCAATAAAGATGTTATTACCGGAATGGCAACATTCTGATAATAGCTATATGTTTTCTTCATGAACTCACCCCCGTCCCCTCTCTGCTTGGCAAAGAGGGGTGATCAGGAGATTAAGATATTCTCCAAGTTCAAATAGCGAAAACTCACTTTAAGCCGCTGAAAACTTCTATTGTCTTTAAAGCATTTATACTGTTAATTAAATAACAGTGTGATATTCTGAAATACCGATTCATTTAATGTAAGTGCTACCGGACAGGTTTTTACACAATACTCAAGGATTTTTCTCTGTTTTTCGGTATATTCATTCGCGGTAAAGTCGAATTCAATTTTTATCTCGCCTATTTTCCGCGGCACGTCAGTCATGATCTTGGTAATTTTGCAGGTTGCCCCATCAATAGAGAACCCGTGCTCCTTTGCTGCGATCCCCATGATAGTGAAGATACAGCTTCCAAGAGCTGAGGCTACCATATCGGTTGGCGAGAAGTTTTCGCCTTTGCCTTTATTATCAACCGGTGCATCGGTTATAATAACACTACCTGACCTGACATGAACTATTTCAGTTCTCAGGTCTCCGAGGTATTTTGTTTTTGCTGTTTCCATTTCTATTCAATAAAAATTTAAAACTTATTAATTATGACAACTTTAATTTACGAGACTAACGGAGATTCCGAATGCTATTGCAATGGCAAAACTCAACATTGTACCTATCAGGACATATTCAGATTTTAGTGTTTCCGCTTCTTTAAATCTCAGTATCGATTTTGCAGCAAGAAGAAAACCTACTGCTTCGAACTGGTTAAGCAAAATAAATCTCAGCACCAGCCATCTTTCAATTATCCCGATTAGTTTCCCTGCATTTGGAAGCTCCTCAGATTCACCTACTTTTATTACTTTTATATCAAACACTCTAAAAACTTCTTTGATCATAATATTTGCCGGTTTTGTACAGAATAAAAATGATAGAATTATTAAAAGTTTTACTGTTGAAACTGAAAAATAAAATATCGGGGAAACTTCAAAGAATGTGGTATATAGTTTTGAGACACATAGAATAATAATAAGATGCAGGATCTGATCTATAAAAAAGATGTATTTTACATACTGATTATGCCGTTTATAATACGATTTAATTCCATCTGCCAACCAGTGTGTCAGTGCAATTACAATAGCTCCAACTATAAAACTCCACTGGAATGAGAGTATCCATGAAAAACTGAAGACAACCAGAACATGGTATTTCAGGTACCTGCTTTGGAATCCATTTTCATTCTTTTCGTTAGCTTTTTGGTGGGGCTGAAAAGTAAAATCTGCCAACAAATGGGCAGTGATCTGGAATATTAATAACTGATCAAAACACATATTAAATCTTTTTAATCACATTACTAAATTGTTTTACGGCTTTTTCAATCGCGATCCATCCAATACTTGTTGAATGTTGATTTACAGTAGATTGTTTGATATTCAACTTTTTAGCGATGGCCTCCTCATTCAATCCTGTCAATTTGAGATATAATACTTCGCTCTGTCTGGAAGTGGCTTTTGTCAGTAGTACATCAAGAAGCGCCAGCAGTGTACCAAACTCGTTGTTTAGTTTTTCATTATTTGAAGCAAAAAAGAGGGTGTTTTTTATTACGATCCTTTCTTTTGTATATGTTTCCATCTCACTTATTTTTCTTCCTGACAGATATATTGCTTCTCCGTCTATTATACCTTTTTCCGGATCGTACCTGCTTAATTCGCCATAACCTATTGCAAGGCGGATGCGATAAGTTCTGTATTTCAAAAATCTGATATTATTTGTTTCTTTCACCGTTTTGTTCAAACGGATTGATTTTACATAACTCTTAATAGCTAATGCAACACGGAGGGCTTCTGAAGGTTCTTCAACTACACACTCTATATTATCTCCTTTGATAAGACGTCCGTATACATTGAAATAATGCTTCAGATCTTTCAGAAGAGCTCTAAGTGATTTTTCAATTTTGGCCCTCTCTGAATCATCAAGACTGGTTGAAGCAATTATATCTCCGGAAATAACTGTTTTTGCCATACATGAATTCTTTATTCAAATATAAGAAATTATTAGCATTAAAACCTATAAAGAATAATTATCGTCTCTAAAGCCTGTAAAGCTAATTTATAAGCCTATTAGCCTATAATTATCTATTATTGGTTTTGAAGTCGATAATTCATATCTCAGACTTTTAGTTTTGGTTTAGGGCTAATTATAAATCCATCTATTTTTAAGGTGGATTTATAAAAATAAATAAGTTAGATTATTTTCAGACTATATCAGAAAACCAGTAATCAAGATAACCAGCTTTTACACCTATCCTCTTGATTCTACTTTGACATATTCTAAAAACAGACCAAAAATCACCCAAATTAATAATAGACTAATAGCTCGTAGGGTTAAGGTATTGTAGATTCTATTATACGCCATGGCTCTCTACCTCGTAGAGGTTAAAGGGAATCATCCTCCGTAACCCTCCTGCCATGAAAACCTGTAAGGGCAGAGTTCTTCATTATTGATTTCTTTAAAATCCGCAATCATAAATCCGCAACCGAGCGGAAGGCGAGCTCGGCGAAGCCAATCCGCAATAAAGTTAAACCGCTACGCGGTAAAAATACAGGGTGGAAACATTTTCTACAATACCATATCGCCTACGGCGAAAGGAGAAATGTTGAAGACATGATACTAAATTTCAAATTTTTAAAACCTGAAAGTAGCTTAGTTAATGAATAGTGCAACAGTATAAAACTAATCTGTCAAAGCAGAATTAGTAATATAATCTGATTAATTCATTCACTTAGTAAGCCTTCATGCAATCCTTTGAGTACCTTTGTGTTTAAATATTTTTACAGGTTCTTACTAAAAATACACATGCATGCATTTAAAAACAAAAAACAAAATACTCTGGATATATTCTCTATTTCTGTTTCTCCCTTTATTTTCAACATATTCCCAACCACAAAGTATAAGCTGGCAGAAAGTTGATAGTGGATTGTTCTTTACAGAAACCTTATCTCCGATAAAGTCCGATAATGGTGATTCTAAAGTAACAATACTAAAGATAGACCCTCATTATTACAGTTTTAAGCTATTAAGTGCTAAAGAAACGAAAGAGGATAACAAAACCATAAGAGAATGGGTAAAAACAAAGGAATTAATTGCGGCAATCAATGCAGGATTATATCAGGAAGATGATAAAACAAATGTTGGATTTATGAAGAACTACAATTTTGTCAACAATAATCATCTGACTAAAGACAATACTGTTACTGCTTTCAATAGAACTGATGCAACAGTACCTGAAATTCAAATTATTGATCTTAAATGCCAGAAATGGGAAGACCTAAAAGATAAATACTATTCATTTACACAGGGTATCAGGATGATTGATTGTAACCAGAATAACACCTGGAGCCAGCAACCCGATAAATTTGGAATGGCTGTTATTGCTATTGATAAACAAGGAAACGCCCTTTTCATTTTCACATGTTCTCCCTATTCTGTGCATGACTTCATAAATAGCCTGAAACTTCTGCCTCTCGATATTTACAATGCTATGTATCTTGAAGGTAGTTCACCTGCTTCATTCTATCTTAATTACAAAGGTTTAGAAGATGAAAAAACCGGATATATTATGGCAAACGGAGAAAACGGAACCGCATGGGAGCTGCCAAATATTATTGGAATCGTAAAAAAGAAATAATCAGAATTTACCAACCTTAAGAATCATAAGACTCTGACACAGGCTATTAAGGTTTCAGTATCACCCCCTTATGGTTTTTCCCGTCAATCATTATCTCGAGGGGATTTTCAAACTTTATATGCCTTATGTAACTATCCTCATAAACAACCGGAAGCCTGTTTAAGAAATCAACATCATAATATCCTTCATTTATATACGGATTGACAGTAAAATATCCGATGCGGAATGAAGTGAGGTTCTGAAAGAAATGAGTTCCCTGGCTGGGGTCGATCCTGTAATTTTTTAAGCCTGATTCAATGATTATCCTTGCTGCAGAGATCTGGGGCCATTTAACCGGAATGCCGAGCCATGGATCTGTTGAGCCCCACCTTCCGGGACCAATAAGAATATATCCTTTCCCCTGCTTTACAAATAAGGCGTTTAATTTTTCAATTTCAATCGCGACATTTTTATTATTAGCAGCATTAAAAGATTCAGGTTTAACATAAACAAGATCGTGAATACCTTTAAAAAGGCCATTACCGAGGGCTGATTCTGAATAAATGATTGTTTCCTCTGTTTTAATATGATCAAGGTTAATATGATGTGTCTCTTCTGTATGTACGATTGGTCGTATCTGCAGAAAATTAAAAAATTTCGGTGTTCCGGCAGGTGTTTCAAGGTTGGCGGCAAATTCAATCTCAATAGGATTATTCATCTCCCGCTGACCAATTTCGAGAAGAGTACTTAGTATCTCAGCCAAAGGAAACGTCTTGTGCTGAAGTATATTTGAGAATGTTATTACCCTTTTTCCGGAATGAATTATTCCATCGCGCAGTACATTATTATTCCTGTCGTAAGTTGATGCGACATATTTCATGACAGCTTCGTTATTCATATCCTTAATATCAATCTTAAGAATATTTATACCATCATCGGTTGACGGGACAAAACTGTTGATATTCAGATCGAGTGCACAAAAGACTTTTTGTGTATCTCTTAATGCTGCTTCGGGCGATGAAAGCTGAAGTATTTTTTTTGGATATTTAGGTGAAAACCTAAGAGATAAACCTCCCTCAACAATTAGTTTACCAAGGCCAAAGGCAATGTTCACGATACCATCTTCAGCCTTTTCAGAGCCGATAGGATAATAATTTATCGATCGCGCGACACCTGACAGTGTCGGGTAATAAATTTCCCCGTGCTTTTTACCACAAACCTCCTGAAGGATAATCCCCATCTTCTCCTCATCAATTACATTGGCAGTTGCTGTCATGTATGCTTTACTCGCCTTATAATAAACTGAAGCGTAAACCTCTTTTATTGCGTCAGATAACATTTTGACCATCAGCTTATTATCAGGGAGCCGCGGTATCATATAAGTTGAGTAAATACCTGCAAATGGTTGATAGTGTGAATCTTCAAGTTTACTGGAAGAACGTACAGCAATCGGAACATTTTTTGAAACAGCAAGGAATGCATAAAAATCCTGATAAACGTGTCCCGGTAGTTCAGCATTGATAAACCGGTTAAGGATCTCATCATCGGAGAGGTCAGATAGCGCTAAGGAATAGAGGTTATTCTGATCCATGAACTCATCGAAGATATCGGTACTTAAAACAACGGTTCTCGGGATAGTAATGAGCACATTCGGAAATTTATTAAACAGTTTATTATTTTTTATTATCCTGTTAATAAATGCTAACCCCCTGGCTTTTCCCCCAATAGAACCTTCACCAATTCGTGAAAAAGTCTGGTATTCGTCAAAACTGCTTTTATCAAACTTAGCAATCACTCCCCTGCCCTTTCCGAGACGAAAACTGGAGATCGCGATATAAAGAAACCTCCTCATCTCATCCATTGTTTCAAAATCTTCTCTATTGATGTATTTGAACATCTGCGCAACAGGAAAGAGCGCTCTTGCATTTAACCATTTTGAAAAGTGGTTACGCGATGCATGGTACTCAAGGGTATTATCAGGTATTGTGAGTAATTTCTGTTGAAGGCTCTGGAGATCAGTAGCTATAGCAATTGGTTCGAGAGTTGCCGGATTCCTGAACACAAACGGGCCAAAAGCAAGATTCTGTATAATAAAGTTTCTTAATTCAAGAGACAACGATTTGGAATATTTATTAATAAACCCGGCTCCCAGTTCTTCTGCTTTCTGCTTATGTGTTAAACTGGATGACTGTATCAGGAAAGGCACTTTGTCATCATCTGCCATTACAACTTTACATAACTCAATCCCTGCATTTTCATCATTTATGTTATCTCTTTTATAGCTTATATCTGAAATTACGCCGAGGACATTGTATTTATACTTTTTGTACATGTCGAGAGCGTCATTGAAATTGTTGGCAAGAAGAATTTTGGGCCGGCCCCTCATCTTTAGCATCCTTTGATGTTCATTCAATGCTTCGCGCTGAAAATCGAGCGACTGCAACAGCACAATCCTGTATATATTTGGAAGGTAAGACGATATGTACCTTATCGAGTTTTCAACCACGATGATTGCCTGAACGCCAATATGTTCAATATCATAATCTGCATTCATTTTGTCCTCAATAAGTTTAATTATAGCGAGGATCAGAGATGCATCACCGAGCCAGCAGAAAACATAATCAATAGCGCTGAGATCCTCTCCTTCAAGCCTAAGTGATACTTCCCTTGAAAAATAAGTAAGCACTACAATAGGGATATTTTCATACTTAGTCTTAATCCTTTTCGCCAGAGCAAAGACGTCGGTACCCTTAAGACTCAACATTGAGATGACCAGATCAATATTTCCATCATGAAGTATTTTGAATGCATCTTCTGCATTATCGGTCTGGACAAATGTCGGAGGATACCTAAGGTTAAGAGAAGCATATTCATTAAAAATCTGCTCATCAATCCTGCCGTCTTCTTCAAGCATGTAATTATCATAGTTACTGCATATTACAAGTACGCGATGTATTCGTCTCTGCATAAGAAGATCGAAAGAGGTATCGGTAAAGTCGTATTTCTGAAGATCAAGTATTCCCTCAATAATGGTCATAATTTCTATTTTATTTAGTGATTCATTGAGATTACAGCCATGCCTTTTTTCCCATCCATACGTATAAGTAATGGTTTATCGAACCTGATATGCCTGAAGAATTTCCCCTTTTCAATGATTTTTTGTTTTTTAAGCTTATCCCATATAATGACACCTGCATGCAAACCCTGGTTAATTGAAAAATAACCTACATTCATAGAGGTGACATTATGAAAAAAATGAGAACCAAGTGATGCATCAAGGTTGAAATCAGGTAAGCTGACCTCCACGATAATTTTTGCATTTGATATCTGGGGCCATACGACAGGGATACCAAGAAATCTGTCTTTGGTTCCCCACCTTCCGGGCCCCAGAAGGACATACCTCCGGTTTTCCTTTAGCATTTTTTCGTTAAGATTGTCAATCTCATTTGCCATCTCATTGGTAAGCATGTTATTAAACATATCAGGTTCAACATATATGAGATCTGTAATATTGTCAATAACTCCGTTCCCCATACTTTTTTTGGTTACAAGTATCAGATCTTCAGTATAAATGCTATCAGGATCGATAGAATAACCGGCACCACTTCCGACAAGAGGTTTTATCTGGAGAAGATAAAAGGAGACATTCCCTGCTTTGTCTTTTGTAAGGTCAACAGCAAACTCAATCTCAACAGGTGTGCCAAAAGCTTCAGTTACCACATCCAATACAACTCTGAGGGTAGATGCCAGCGGTACATAATCATATTTTAAAATGTCAGCAAAATTAACTACGCGCGGGCCCGGGGCATCAAGTCCCGGAATGATTGTATCGTTATCTCTGTTTAATACAGAAGCAGAATGATTCAGGGCGCCATGTTTTTCAGCATCACTAATATCAAGAGTTACAAGTCCCGCATTTTCTCCTTCCAGAAGGTTCAGTTCATTTTTTGCCATATCGACAGCATAGAAACGTACTTGTGAGTTTTTATAAAGATCCTTCTGAGAGATGATATCCAGCGCCGGGTAAGCAGGGGAGAATCTGAATGAGTTTGCGCCCTCAACAACATATTGTCCCAGGCCGACTGCTATCACAGCAAACCCGTCTTGTGGTGTCATGTGAGCAACCGGGTAGAAATTGAATGATTGTGCAGTTCCGCTGATGTGCGGATAAAACGCATCTTCAAACCTGTTACCGACAACCTCCTGAATAACGATAGCCATCTTTTCCTGCTCGACTTTGTAGTTAATGGCTTCGAAGTAAGTACGGGCATTTCTCGAATAGATTGAGGAGAACACGAGCTTGACAGCTTCAGATAGCTGTTTTAGTCTGATCTCAGTATCAGGATTAATATTTGGAAGAAGATAGGTTCCGAAAATACCTGAAAATGGCTGGCTCATAGAGTCTTCAAACAAGCTTGATGATCTTACTGCAAGTGGTTTGTTTATTAGCCTGATAAAAATCCTAAGCTTTTTTTCGAGTGTATAGCTCAGGCTTCCTTCAAGAAACAATTTTTGCAGTACATCAAAATCTTTTTCTTCTTTTACCTTGTTCCACAGATGGTTACGCTCCATGAACATATCAAATTCATCTGTTCCCACAATAGCAGTTACAGGTGTTTTGATATTAATGCCTGGTAATAGCCGCCCAAGTTCAAAACTATATATCAGGGTATTTACAAATGCCAGGCCACGGCCTTTTCCTCCAAGAGAACCGCCGGACAGGCTGACAACATTGGTTTCATCAATTACTGCAGATTCCTCAAAATTAACTACCTTCCCTTTGTTCATCTCCCTTCGTCTCTTTTGGATGATATCGATCAGGAACTCCCTGAGCTCTTTAAGGCTGTTAAAGTCAGATACTTTTACCGGGTTCATCATTTTTGCAATTTTCACCTCTCCTCGTGCCATAAGCCAGAGGGAGAAATGGTTTTTCATAGAATGATAAACAAGAGAATCTTTGGGTACAGTCTGAAGGTATGCTTCGAACTCCTTCATCGATTTTGCTACTGCAATCTGACGTCCTTTGGTGTCCCTGTAAACAAAATGGCCAAAGCCCAGATAATAATTTATGAATGACTTAAGGTCCTGAAGAAGGCTTTCTGAGTTTTTATTTATGAAATTTGATTTCAGAATATGTGCATAACTGGCGTTTTCAGGATCTGATGACTGAAGTACGGTAGGAAGATTTGGAAGATCTTCCTTAACATGATGAATGAGTTCAAATCCTGCTGTATCGTACAAAACGCCGTTTTTTGGAAACCGCATGTCAGAAATAACACATAAAAGACTGTCCTTATACTTATTATAAATTGTAATTGAATCTTCGTAATTTGAAGCAAGCAGAATTTTTGGCCTCGCCCTGAGTTTAAGCACTTTATACAATTCATCGGTTGATACGTCCTCTATCAGGTTTTTAGTCTGTTCCATCACCAGGGTGTAGAGCATGGGAAGATAACTGGAATAGTACTCTGCCGAATCCTCAACTATCAGGATAACCCTTGTAAGTCCTTTTTTTGTGTCATTATCTACATTTACCCTGTCTTCGAGTAGTTTTACCATTGCGAAGAACACCTTAGACTCACCGGTCCAAACAAAATAGTTATCAAATGGGATACCCAGCGATTTCTGCTTTTTTACGAATGGTACATCACCAGGGCTGTTCAGAAGAAGGAAAGTGGGGATATATGGATATTTATCTTTAATTTTCCCACAAAGAATCATCGGGCTTTCTTTATCTACACCGATCATAATTATAATCATATCGTAGTGCCGTGCCTTCAGTCGGTTGAAAGCCTCTTCTTCTCCTGATACGCCTGTAACCCTGGGAATAGATGTAAGGCTCATCTGGTAATATTCGCCAAGCATGTGGTCCGAAAACCGGCCTTCCCCTTCAATGGAATAAGCATCGTAGAGGTTAGCAACAAGAAGTATCTCTTTAACTTTAAAAGGCATAAGATCGTGAAAGACATCCCTCTCAGCATTATGGCGATCGAGAAATTTCTGAAGCAGTTTTCTGCTTGAGACTTCTTTAATATCGTCCTCATCTCTCTGGTTGACCTGCGTCAACCGGATGATATCCCTTGCCTTATAACTGTTAATATACCCGGTTAAAAGGCTTCCGATATTCTGTATCAGATCTCTTTCCTCTTTAAGAAACGGACCCTCATTTTCAGCATTGAATTCCGTAGAATAATATATCTCTATTGATCCTTTTTCTCCATCGATAGTAATAAATTCCTGTACCATCTTCCAGTTTGTTTCCCGGAAATCAACCGATTCAAACTCTTTTCCCATGAATTTGATACGGGCTACAGTATATTCCGGATATTGCCATGCTGCCGGCAGAAGGAGTACAATTTGCTGAAGCGATTCCTCAATAGGTTTACCCTCTTCCAGAATAGAAGTAGTTTTGTTGATACATGCCAACTCTTTTAACCTTTCCTGCTGATCGTGTAGTAAACGGTTGTATTCAGGAAAATTATGAATCGGTTTATTCATAAGCATCGTTTTGGTTGGATCAATTTTTAAAATTACAAAAAATAACCGCAAAGTTAGCAAAGACTTAGCAAAGGTCGCAAAGTCCTGATAGCTACCGGGATGATAAACATTACTTTAACTTCGGGTGCTTAGCGCCTTATTAGAGACCTTAACGGTTAAAATTAATTTTGGGTTTTATACTTTTAATCCACATTCCAAGTCGATCCGCTCATAAGCAGATCATCCATACACTTGATTTTTGCTGTTTTTTTAATCTCATCTATCTGTTCGTGAACAGATCTTTCATAGGTAGGCCCTGAAACTGATCTTATAACTCCCAAAGCTACCGGATAATCCGGATAACTCATATTTGCAAGCATATACTGGATACCCGGATTAACCTCCCGTGCATCATGAACCAGAATATTTTTCTCAGTTATTCCGTTTTCACCAAGTTTAACAACCCTGAGCTTCAATCCATCGAGGATCAGGCCTTTGTCATTTTCTTTCCCGAAAATCATTGGCTTATTGTGTTTCAGAATCAGTGTTCTGTCGTCTCTTACCTCTTTACCCGCTATGGTATCGTGGATTCCGTCATTAAAAATAACACAATTCTGGAGGACTTCAATAACAGAGGTTCCTTCATGTTTTGCCGCTTCAATATAAATCTGAGTTGAAAGGGCAACATTTGTATCGACAGTACGGGCAAAGAATTTGCCTTTTGCCCCAATCACAAGCTCACCTACTGAAAAGGGTTCCTCAACAGTTCCGAAAGGAGAGGTTTTTGTTACAAGTCCTTTTGCGGAAGTTGGAGAATACTGACCTTTGGTAAGGCCATATATCTCATTGTTAAACAATATAATATTAATATCAATATTACGCCGGATGGCGTGTATAAAGTGATTCCCTCCAATTGCAAGGGCATCGCCATCACCTGTAATCTGCCACACTGAAATTTCCGGGTTTGCAATTTTCACTCCGGAAGCTATTGCAGAGGCTCGCCCGTGAATACCATGGAAGCCGTAAGTATCCATGTAATATGGAAACCTTGATGAGCACCCTATTCCGGAAATGAACGCGAATTTTTCTTTTGGGATACCAAGTTCCACCAAAGCTTTCTGGACAGAACTTAACACCGCATGGTCGCCGCAACCCGGACACCATCTTACTTCCTGATCGCTCTTAAAATCTTTGGGCGTATATTTATTTACCGGTATTTCATCCATTTTATTTATCCTCCAGCATTTTAATGCATTTGTCTTTTATATCATTAATCGTAAACGGGATACCCTGAACCTTATTTATCTGTTCATATTTAAACTCCTGATGTTTAATTCTCAGATAGTCGGCAAACTGTCCAAGATTCAATTCGCAAACTACTATCTTCTTAAACTTACTGAATATCTCTTTTACATTTTTCGGCAATGGGTTGATATAGTTGAAGTTAACAAGACTAACCTTATGTCCTTCAGCCTGTAACTCACGCACAGCCGTGATCAGGTATCCATAGGATCCCCCCCACCCGACTACCAGTATCTCGCCAGAATCGGCGCCATAAACAACAAGGTCAGGAATTCCATTTACAACCCTGTCAATCTTCTCTGCCCTTAGTTTAACCATCAATTCATGATTCTCAGGGATATAGGATACCGTTCCTTTGACAGTTTTCTCAAGACCTCCAATCCTGTGTTCCATTCCGGGTGTTCCCGGAACCGCCCATGACCGCGCAAGCTTTTCATCATCGCGCTTATATGGTAAAAATGGCATCTCTTTCCTGTCTGCAAATGGCGGATTGATCTTTGGGAGATCTTTCATCACTGGAATTTTCCAGGGTTCTGATCCGTTAGCGAGATAGCTGTCAGTAAGAAGTAATACCGGGGTCATGTGCTCAAGGGCAATCCTTGCTGCTTCAAATGCAAAATTGAAACAGTCGGAAGGTGTGCTTGATGCTATAACCACGACCGGACATTCGCCATTGCGGCCATAAAGAGCCTGCATCAGATCAGCCTGTTCTGTTTTTGTTGGCAGGCCGGTTGAAGGGCCGCCTCTCTGTACATTAACGATTACTAACGGGAGCTCTGCCATAACTGCAAGTCCGATAGCTTCCGATTTAAGCGCCAGTCCCGGACCTGAAGTAGATGTAATTGCCAGGTTGCCTGCAAAACTTGCACCGAGCGCCGTGCAAATTCCGGCTATCTCATCCTCCGCCTGGAAACTTATTACACCGAGGTCTTTACGTGCAGCCATTTCTTCGAGGATCCCTGTTGCCGGAGTAATAGGATATGACCCTATAAATAGTTTTAGTCCGGCTTTTTCTGCAGCAGCCAAAAAGCCCCATGCAGTTGCGGTATTACCTGAAATATTCCGGTAAGAACCTTTTGCAATCAGGGCAGGAAGAATTTTATATACGGGGTTTAGAGCTTCAATTGTTTCAGCATAATAGTATCCGGCGCGCAGGGCAACTTTATTTGCCTCGGCTATGCCAGGGGTTTTCCTGAACTTCTTTTCAAAGTATTCCTCGGTATAGTCGAGTTTACGGTCGAAAAGCCAGTAAACCATTCCCAGAGCAAACATATTCTTTGTCCTTAAAACCGATTTTGGGTCAAGCCCAAAGTCTTTTAGGGCCTCTTTCACCATTGAAGATATTGGCGCCGCGATAATGTTATGATCATCCAGTTTTTCCTCTTTAACAGGATCTTTTTCATAACCTGCTTTCTCAATACTTTTTTCGGTGAAATTATCTTTGTCATAAATAATTGTACCACCCTGCTTGATCCATTTAGCGTTGGCTTTGATGGCAGCGGGATTCATTGCAACAAGAACATCTGAAAAATCTCCGGGTGTATTTATTTCTGAATGACCCACATGAACCTGAAACCCGGAAACGCCCCCGACTGTTCCCTGTGGTGCGCGTATCTCAGCCGGGTAGTCAGGAAAGGTTGATAAGTCGTTACCAAATAATGCGGCAGTATCGGAAAACAGAGTACCTGTAAGCTGCATTCCATCGCCTGAATCACCCGAAAAACGGATAACTACATCTTCTCTCTCGATAACTCTTGATTTTTTAGCCATGATACCTTTAGGTTTATTCACTGTATAGATATGAATTCCAATAGTCAGAAAATATTTCTAATTAGCAAAATTAACTTTTTAAGAATTGAAAAACATGTAAAAACCGATTTACTGTATGATGTTTATCATGTTTTAAAGTAACAGTCAGATTATTTTTTTGTTTCAGGAATATTCGTTTTTCCAATTGCTGAACTCATCCCGGCACTTCTCGTTGCTCTTTTTCCTCATCCCCTTGCCTGTTCCCCTTTCAAAAAACCTCATCCCCCTGCCCCCTTCTCCCATGTGAGAAGGGGGTAACTTACAGATATACATTGTTTTAACCCCTCTCCCCTGGGAGAGGGGAAGGGGTGAGGTGGATTTCCCAGAAAGGGATTTAGGGCGAGGCAGATTTCCGGGAATGGTTGGGGGGGGGGGTAAAAATCAGCTCCAGATATCTGCTTTCTTCAGGTTTATTTCTCCCTCAAAGAACATTCTTGCTATCTTCTCAAAATAATCAGTATAATCTGAAATGAAAAACTGATCATTTACAATTCCTGAATCATTAAGAAGGTGGTTTTTTCCCAAGGCATCTCTCAGGATCATGGACACGATCTTTGCGGAATCTATTACCTCAACATTAAAATTGAAAATTTTGCTGATCTGGTTTTTTATAATAGGATAGTGAGTGCAGCCAAGAATTAAGGCCTGTATCCCCGACAGGGATTCATTTGATAAATAAGTACGTATTATTGCATTGCTGATATCATCGAAAATAAAACCCTCCTCTATCATTGGTACCAGAAGTGGGGTTGCCATTGAGATAACTGTTGTGGACGGTGACTTTTCTTTAATTTTCTTTTCGTATGTTCCGGAACTGATAGTTCTCTTTGTTCCGATGATCCCGATTTTATTGAAGTTTCTTGTACTCAGGTAATCCACAACCGGGTCAATAACATCAATAAGAATTGTTTTTTCTTTGAATTCCTTTTTAAGAGAATCAAAGGCAGAAGCAGATGCTGTGTTGCAGGCAACCAGTACAACTTTTGCATCGTGTTCAAGAAGAAATTGGGTAATACGCTGTGAGTAATATCTTATTGATTCAGCCGATTTATCTCCATAAGGCAGGTGAGCTGTATCTCCAAAATAGATAAGGCTTTCGCCCGGTAAAATCTGCTTAATTGCATGAGCTACTGTTAGTCCTCCAACTCCTGAATCGAATATCCCGATTGGTTGTTCTTTCACTTTGCAGGTATATTTAAAATATTAGTATCAGGAATGATTCATAAAAGGCCATTGATTTTCAAGCGATTTCCAGTTCCTTATGCATGATTACCGATAGTAATAATTAAAAAAATGACCATCCCAATAAAGGATGGTCACAGATATGTTACAAGTAAATTATTTTAATCCGAGTTTAGCTTTGGCAAGAGGCATTAAGTTTGTGCTTTTTGTATCATCGAAATAGAGAAGAGGGCTACCCTGTCCAATACTGAAAACATAAATAAATCCATTCTCTTTGCCGACATCTGAAATAGCTTTGTTAACTTTCGCTATGATAGGTTGGAATAGTTCTGCCTGCTTATCCTGCAATTGTGTTTGGGCGCCGGTTTGAAATTCCTGAATTCTTCTGTTCATATCGGTCAGTTCCTGCTCTTTTGTTTGTTTAACGATATCACTAAGGTTTTTGCTTTCCTTACTATATGCTTCGTTTTTAGTATTCAATTCAACTGACATTAATTCGAGGGCATTAACAAGTTCTTTGCGAAATTTTTCAAGTTTTACCTGGGCTGTGTCAAATTCAGGCATTGCCTGGATAAGTTCATCGCTGTTAACATGCCCGAATTTTAAATTTTGAGCTATCGTATTCTGCCCGGCAAAAGCCATGATAATTGTTAAAGCCGCTATACCAATAAATCTTTTCATTTTAAATAATTTTATTAAACAATTAGTGCAAAAGTAATTAATTAATTTTTATAACCTAATTTTTCAAGAACCTGATCGCTGATATCAAATTTTGGGTTGGCAAAGAGGATATTTCCACCGGCAGCAGTATCAAAAATGACTGCATAACTTCCGTCAACAGCTATCTCTTTTATTGCTTTTAAAATCTCATCCTGAATAGGTTTAACCAGCTCTTCTCTTTTCTTGAAAAGATCACCATCCATACCAAAGTACTTATTCTGAAGGTCTTTCATCTCTTTTTCTTTCGCGATGATTGCTTCTTCCCTTTTGGTTTTCATATCGGGAGATAGAAGAATTGCTTCACTCTGATATGACTTATACATCTGCTCAACGATTGCATAACCGTCGGCTACCTCTTTTTCCCACTGCTTTGAAAGTTTATCGAGCTGTTCCTGAGCGGTGGTAAAAGCCGGTATATTTTTCCTTATATATTCGGAATCGACAAATGCATATTTCTGAGCTGTGGCCATAGCCGAAGTCAGAATAAATAATCCTATTAAAACACCTGTTTTTCTCATAACTTCAAATTTTATATTAATTAAAATTGTTGCCCTATTACAAAGTGAAATTGTGATTTATTCGCGTTTGGATATGTAACGGGGTCAGCAACCGGGTCGAAACCATAACCCCAGTCAACACCCAGTAATCCGAACATAGGGAGATTAGCTCTGATACCAATACCTGCCGATCTGTTCATTTTGAAAGGATTATATTCTTTAAGCTGATACCAGGCTTTTCCTGATTCAAGGAATGCCAGGGCGTAGATTGTTGCCTGCGGGTTAAGAGAGACGGGGTACCTGAGTTCAAAAGTTATCTTTGAATATACGTTACCTGACGATACGCCTCTCAGAGGGTCGTTTGGTGTGAGCGATCCGTTGATATAACCCCTCAGAGCTATAACTTCACGACCATAGAAACTATAGCCGGTCATTCCATCACCACCAAGATAATAGTTCTCAAAAGGAGATGGTCCGATATCCTTATTATAGTGTCCAAGATATCCGAAGGCGAAACGGGCATTAAGAACCATTTTATCATTCTTTGTAATCGGATAGTAATAATCTGATTTAAATGTCCATTTATGAAATTCAATCCACTTGTATTTTATCTCATCCGAAACATTCAGCATATTTTTCCCGCTTATTGTTGAATAAGGAGGTGTTGCCTGAACTGAAAGGGTAAAAGATGACCCGCTTCTTGGATAGATGAGGTTAGGGCTTGTAGAGAATCTTGTTAGTTTTGCCGTAAGGCTCAGGAGGTTTGAGGATCCGTTTTCAAAAAGGAACCGGTAAACGTTATAGTTATTCAGGTTGTATCGCTGGTAGCTGAATTCACCATATAGTGAGAAGTAGTCATCGGGCCACTCAAGTCTTTTACCAAGTCCCATTGTTGCCCCATCGATAATCATTGACTGGCGTCCGTCCTCTCCTTTTTTCTTACCATTTGTCATCGTGGACCTGTACAACGATACTGAGAATGTGTTGGGTTTTTTACCGCCAAGCCATGGTTCCACAAATGACACATTATAAGATTGATAGATACGTCCGTTTGATTGGGCCCTGATACTTAAAGACTGACCATCGCCTGAAGGATAAGGTCTCCACTCCCTGAGTTTAAAGAAATTGCGCATCGCGAAATTATTGAATCGCACTCCGACAGTACCGACAAGCATACCGGCTCCCCATCCGCCTGATACCTCAAACTGATCGTTTGGTTTTTCTTCAAGCTTATAAAGCAGATCAACAGTTCCGTTTGTTATATCGGCAAGCGGAGTCGGATTGATCTTCTCAGGATCAAAATGGCCAAGAACGCCCAACTGGCGAATAGACCTCATTATCTTATCTTTACTGAAAAGATCACCGGGAAGAGTATAGAGTTCGCGGCGAGCAATATGTTCGTTTGTTCTTGTATTGCCGGTAATAAAAACATTATTAAGATAAGCCTGATCTCCTTCATAAATTCTGATCTCAAGATCGATAGAATCATTATCAAATTTTGCTTCAACAGGAGTAAGCCTTGAAAACAAATAACCATAATCCTGATATAATGAACTTACAGCATCCTGGGCTCCGGCAGAACCATTCAGCCTGTCGCTGATAAGCGATTGATTATAAACTGTTCCTTTCTTGACATTAAAAACCTTTTCAAGATCTTCCTTTTTATAAACACTGTTTCCTACCCAGTTTACATTCCGGAGAAAGTACTGTTTTCCTTCATCAATTCTGATCAATAGAGCTACGCGGTTCTCTGAAATGGGATAAAGTGAATCTGAAAGGATATTGAAATCCTTAAATCCGTTATCATTATAGAAGGTTACCAGTTTATCCTTATCCTCATTATACTTTTCACTAATATATTTTGAAGCTCTGAAAAAGTTCAGATTTTTTTTCTTAGTTCCCTTCATCTGCCTGCGAAGCTTTGAAGCTTCAAAAAATTCATTTCCGACAAAGGTGATCTCGCCAATCTTAACTTTCTCTTTCTTGTCAACATTAATACTGAGAATAACATTATTGGGCTGATCAGGATCATCTTTCTGAACAAAATTGACCTCGGCATTCAGGAAGCCTTTTTCAACAAAATGGTCTTTAAGAATTTTTTTTGCCGTATTCAACAGATAAGCAGTTACCTGTGATCCAACCGGGAGGTTTACCTTTTTATCGAGGTCCGTTATCTCTGAATTCTTCAATCCATTATACTTTACAGATGATATCCTTGGACGTTCCTGAAGAAAAATATCAAGAAAGACTGAGTCTGAGATAACTTTTGTAATGGAGATTCTCACATCGGAAAACAACCCCTGCTGCCATAATTTTTGTAAGGCAGTTGTAACAGCATCCCCGGGAATGTTAACTTCCTGTCCTAATCTCAGTCCGGAAATTCCAATCAGCGCATTAGTATCGAGAAACCTGACCCCTGTAACAGTTACTCCTCCGATAATGTAATCATCGCTAGTCATGAAATCAATGATTTCCTGCTTTTCCTGCGCGTAAAGTGAAAGACTCATCAAAGTCAGAAAAATTGCTACAAAAGTCCTTTTAATTATTCTAATCACCATTATTTTATCATTTTTCTAAAACTTGTTCACTCGTTTTTCCAAATCTTCTAATTCTTTTCTGGAAGTCAATTATAGCATAATAAAAATCTTCCTTACCAAAATCAGGCCAAAGTGTATTGGTAAAGTATAATTCAGCGTATGCAATCTGCCACAAGAGAAAGTTACTTATTCTTATTTCGCCACCTGTTCTTATCATTAGTTCAGGGTCAGGGATGCCGTAGGTAGTGAGATACCTTTCAAATACTTCTTCTTTAATTGAATCCGGTTTCAGAAGTCCTTTGGTCACATCAGCAGAAATCCTTCCGGCTGCTTCAGCTATTTCCCACCGCGAACTGTAACTGAGTGCAACAACAAGGTTAAGTCCGTTACTTATTGAAGTCAGGTTTATTGTTTCAAACAATCTCTCTCTCACATCATTTGCAAGCCTATCGACATCACCGATTACCTTTAGTCTGATATTATTTTTCAAAAGCGTATCTGTCTCATTATTAAGCGATTGTATCATTATTTCCATTAAAGCTGATACTTCATTATCGGGTCTGCCCCAATTTTCAGTAGAGAAAGCATAAAGGGAAAGATATTTAATTCCCAGTTCAGCCGCAGTCTTAATTACCTCTTTTAATGCAGCAACACCATGTTGGTGTCCAAATATTCGCTCAAGGCCCCTTTGCTGTGCCCACCTCCCGTTTCCATCCATAATTATTGCCACGTGAGAAGGCAACTTATTGGTATTTATCTGTTTCCTTAAGGGCATAATCTACCGTTTTCTTTTAGAATCCACATCCATGTAAGCCGGACATCCGGCTAATTTGCTATATATTTTCCAGGTAACTGCTACCCCGGCAAATGAATACCAGTCATTGTTATGAATCAAAGAAAAATCTGACGGGGCAACCAAATCTTTTAAGCCGTCAAAGTTATCATAAAATGTTTTACGAAAACCATATTCGGCTTCCAATCCCAAATTTTTTAAAATATTGACTTTTAAACCGAATGAAAATGGAACAATAGGTACAAATGCAGAATTGGTACTGGCAACGGGATCGATTGAAGAAGAATGAGTTGTACTGATAAATGTAATACCTGCTCCTCCGGCTAAATAAGGAGTATAATCCCACTGTTTCCCCGGTGATATAAATGGTAAGAAATTGAATTCAAACTGAAGGGCCCACTCAACTACTGTTCCTGAGAAGGAAGCTGCCCTCGCAGTTTGAAAACTATTTTTGAAATCAAGGTCATTTGCTCTTAACCCACCAAAGAATATATTGGTTCTCAAAGCTTGCCGGGGGTTAAAATTATACCGGTAAAAAATTCCACCCGCCGGCAGCGGTGAATATAGCAACCTGTTTGAATTAATATCTCCAAGGGAAGATGAAGTGCCTGCAAAAACACCATAAACAGCATTTCGCTGACCGGACAAGGAGAGTGAAAGGCAGAAAAACAATAAACACCAATGTATTCTTTTCATTAAAACTACTGATCGTGCTGATTATCATCTGAAGGAAAGCAATTTATTCGCTCCGGTCCTCCGTATGTATGTAAACGTGAAATTTAAATAATAATAAACGTCATTTGAGTGGTAATATTGTGAAGCATTGGCATCAACATAATCATTAAAACAATTTATTGATATAGATAAAAATGCACTAGTTCCTTCTGTCGGCACCCCACATCAGCTTATTTCTGAGAGTGCTGTAAAAATCTCTTCCTTTAAGCATAACTGTTTTAATCTTAACCGGAGCCTCAACGATATGAATCTCTTCGCTGAAGGGCAACCTTTTTGATCTGAAATCGCAAGTCACAAGGTATTCATTACTCCTTCCCTCTACTACCATTCTAAGCCTGCTTTTTCCCGAGAGAATAATTGGTCTGATAGTCAGATTATGCGGGGAAATAGGTGAAATAATGATACTCTGATCTTCCGGTGATAAAATTGGTCCGCCCACGCTGAGGTTATATGCTGTCGAACCGGTAGCTGTAGAAACAATCAGTCCGTCAGACCAATATGTATTGAGGTGCGTTTCACCAACATACACATTAATAGTTATCATACTAAGGTCGGCCTTCTGAATGGTTATCTCGTTCAGTGCTGATGAAGAATTTCCCTCGAATAATCCTGCCGGTTGTGATAATTCTAAAAGACATCTTTCAATTATTTCATATTCTCCATGGCACAACATATCAATTGAATGACCTATCTCCTCATCCGAAATATTTGCAAGAAAACCCATTCGCCCGGTATTGACTCCTGCAATCGGGATTCCAAGATCCATAACCTTGAGCACAGTTTCCAGGAATGTGCCATCACCCCCGACACTTAGCACCAGGTCCGGTAATCCTGAAGCCGCAGACAGGTCGAAGAACCGTTCAATCAATTCTTCGCGGGGACAATGAATAATATCTTCTGATTTCTGGTAAATCTGTATATTAATTCCTCTTTTGCAAAATTCGTCAACCAGCCTGCTGACTCCTTCCCTGGTTTTGGAATTATTGTCCTTGCTGTATATGGCAACTTTCTCCAACATATATTCAGATATTAAGATATTTCATCAGCAGGTCAAATCTTTCGGAATAGAAGTGGTCCATTGAGTCATTGTCACTGACCCATGTTTTAACCTCATAGTTGTAACGTTCGAATGTTCTTATTACTGACACCAGATCGCCGGTGTTTACTTTAAGTGTGACTTCCAGTTTTGTCGATTCGGGAGTTGATGTAATATACATACTCAGGACTTTAATGTTATTGCTTTCAACAATCTGGGCTATCTGAGAAAGTGAATAATCTCTTTCAATTAGTTCAAGAACAATGATACCTCCAGGCTGATCCAATGAAGATAATCCTGCAATATGCATTATCAGATCGTTGGTTGTTATCACTCCTTTAAAATGTTTATTATTATCCAGAACGGGAACAACTGACAACTTAAGACGGCCGGCAAGACCTATCACTTCGAAAATATGCTGTTCTGTGGTAACATACGGTTTAAGTAATGTAAGTTCATGATTACTAATAGGTTCTTCAGGATGATTCATGTCATAAATATCGGCATCGGAGATTAGACCAAGAAAATCCTGATTATTTACAATAGGCAGATGGGATATCCTTAATATATCCATCCAGTACAATGCAGTCTGCCCCAGATCTGATGTTTTCAGGTAAGGGATTACCTCTGATATTAAGTCTTTAGCAACCATACTCACTTTTATTTTCAACTAAAATAGTAAAAAAAATTTCAGTTGTTGTATTTTTACGCGACAATAACAAAATTGATAAATATTACATTTTTTATTATGACAAAGTTAAGCGTTAATATCAATAAGATTGCAACCCTGAGAAATGCGCGTGGCGGAAATATGCCAAACGTATTAACTGCCGCAATAAACTGCCAACTGTTTGGCGCCGATGGGATAACCGTTCATCCGCGACCTGATGAAAGGCATATCAGATATAATGATGTTCTGGAGATCAGACCAATTATTACAACAGAATTCAATATTGAAGGGTATCCGTCACAGGAATTTATCACTCTTGTACTATCGGTGAAACCCGATCAGGTAACTTTGGTGCCCGATGCCCATGATGCCATAACTTCGAATGCCGGCTGGGATACACGTAAAAACAGCGCTTTTCTAACTGATATTGTTTCCACCTTAAGGAATGAAGGCATCAGAACTTCCCTTTTTGTTGACACCAATCCTGTAAATATAGAATATGCCGCATTAACCGGGACAAACAGGGTGGAACTATACACTGAACCATTTGCCACAGGGTTTGGTCTTAATGCCATCGAAGCAATCGCACCCTTTATCAGGGCTGCTGAGCTCGCTCGCGATGCAGGACTCGGTTTAAACGCCGGACATGATCTGAACCTTGATAACCTTAGATTTTTTCATCAGAACATCCCCTGGCTTGAAGAGGTTTCAATCGGCCACGCGCTTATCTCCGATGCACTATATCTGGGTCTGGAAAATACAATACAAATGTACAAGAGGCAATTATCATATTAATAAATATTATTTAAATGTTACTGATTCTATCTTATCATCACTAATAAGAGGCAGGTTCATAAAACGCAGCAACACCTGAGCAATAGCCAGAACATCTTTTTCACAGTAAAGTACTATCCGTTCAAGGTCGTTTTCATTATAATAAATTCCGCCCACCATACTGCCATCAATATCATCTTTGGGGGAAGTGATACCGAGTATTGATGTTAACAGATCGAGTGAAGTATAATTCTTATAATCACCGAATTTCCACAGATCCATTGTATCCAATAGTTTTATCTCCCATGGTTTCTTTCCTGCATTATCAAGAATTTCTGGTATTATAAGCCTGTTAATGATCATTCTCCGGGCAATATAGGGGTAGTCAAATTCTTTTCCGTTATGAGCACACAAAAGAGCCTCTTTATTGGTTTTTGTGAATTTGGAAAGAATGGCAGAAAAGCCGGAAAGAAGTGTTTTTTCGTCATCCCCATAAAATGATTTTAACCTGAAACTGAAAGGATTCTTTTCTTTAATCACCCCCACCGAAATACAAATAATCTTACCAAATTCTGAATAGATACCTGCCCTTTCATAAACATCCCCTGCAGTTTGTTCCGTGGTTCTGAACTGCTTAGACTTTTTATCCCAGAGAGTCTGCATTACAGGATTAAGTTGTTCAAATGAAGAGACAAAAGGCACTGTTTCAATATCGAGGAATAAAACATCCTCCACTCTGGTATTATCAAGCATATTTTTATGATTTACTTTTTAATAAATGCTTTTCAATAATAGAAATCAGCACCTCTATGCCAACCTGGTTCTCACCCCCACGTGGTATAATAATATCGGCATAACGTTTTGATGGTTCAATAAACTGGAGATGCGACGGTTTTACTGTATCGTTGTATCTCTCAAGCACTTTAAGAACTGAACGTCCGCGCTCAACAATGTCTCTCTGTATGACGCGTCCCAGACGGTCGTCGGCATCAGCATCGACATAGACTTTAATATCGAGCATATTTCGTAATCCGGCATCCGTCAGAATAAGAATACCTTCAACAAGTACAACCCTGGTTGGCTTAATTGTAATTGTCTCTTTTGACCGCAGACATGTAAGATAGGAATAGATTGGCATCTCAACGGGGTTTCCCTTTTTAAGCTTTTTCAGATGATCGATAAGTAACCCGAATTCTACTGAATCGGGATGGTCAAAATTTATTTTCTGTCTCTCTTCAAGAGATATATCACTGTTATCCCTATAGTAGGAATCCTGGGGAATAACAATAACTTCGTCATTAGGAAATACTTCCATGACTTTTCTTACAACCGTAGTTTTTCCTGAACCGGTCCCTCCTGCTATTCCTACTATCAGCATAAATTTATATTTTTGCCGTTACGATTATTTACCAAAAATAGTAATTTGTAATTAAGAAGTGACTAAAGTGAAATAAAGTTTGGAGTGAGCTAAAGTTGGGAGTGAACTAAAGTTGGAAAAGATGCAATATAATATTATGATAATAACTCTAGTCACTCTAGTCACTCTAGTCACTCTAGTCACTCTAGTCACTCTAGTCACTTATTTAAAAACCATATTATGTCAGAACTATATCCGTTAAAATTTGAACCTGTATTAAAAGAGAAAGTTTGGGGAGGAGATGCACTTGTTACCCGGTTTAATAAAAACCCGACAGGTTCACTTCAAATTGGCGAGAGCTGGGAATTGTCGGCTTTAGCTGATAACCTGTCGATAATAAGTAATGGTTTCCTGGCCGGAAATAATATCGAAGAGCTCATTGAGGTTTATATGGGTGATATTACCGGTGATTCAATATTTGAAAAGTTCGGAAACGAGTTTCCTCTGCTTTTCAAGTTTATCGAAGCCCGGGAAGATCTGTCAATACAGGTACATCCCGGTAATACCATTGCCAGGGAGAGACATCAGGCTTATGGAAAAACCGAAATGTGGTACATTCTTGAAAGTGAAAAAGGATCAAAGATTTATACAGGTTTCATAGATGGCGTAACAAAGGAGATTTATCAGGAGGCCGTCATTAATGGCAGACTTCCTGACCTTCTTAATGTTGAAAGCGTTGAAGCAGGCGATACTTTCTTCACTCCTGCCGGCAGGGTTCACGCGATTGGAGCAGGTACTGTTCTTGTAGAAATACAGCAGACCTCTGATATTACATACAGAATATTTGACTGGGACAGAAAAAGTTCAGGTAATATAAATAGAAAATTACATTTAGACCTGGCGCTCGATGCCATTGACTTTACTGCTTCAGGAAAAAATAAAATCAGGAAGGATCCGGAACTTAATAAAACTGAAAATCTGGTCAGCTGTGAATTTTTTAACACTAATATTATCAGCTTCAAAACTCCGATAAATAAAGATTACTTTTTATATGATTCATTTGTTGTGTACATTTGTATTGGTGGTGAATTTTTAATCCGCTGGGATAAAAATTCCGAGAAAGTCTCAAAAGGCGAGACTGTTCTCCTGCCTGCAATGATAAAAGAGGTTACTCTTGAACCGATTGGAGAGGCCCGGCTGCTTGAAATATTTATCAATCCGGAGGATAACTAAATATAAGACAAAAGACAAAAGACAAAAGACAAAAGACAAAAGACAAAAGACAAAAGA
>JBAXXU010000056.1:0-27701 GCA_037127735.1 Bacteroidota bacterium | reverse complement strand
GTCAAAGATGTACTCGAACATTTTACCGAACCCAAACCTGCATATAATACAGTGAGCACTATTGTCCGCATTTTGCAGGATAAAGGATTTGTAACACACAAAGCTTACGGAAGAACACATGAGTACTATCCGGTTGTTTCCAAAAACGATTACTCAAAAACACATATCAGCGCCTTTGTAAATGACTATTTTTCAAACTCATTTGAGAAAATGGTGAGTTTCTTTGCAAAGGAAAAAAGCATCTCTGTAAAGGAGATGGAAGATATTATGAAGATTATGGAAGGTGAAGTAAATAAACAAAAAGTAAATAAATGAACACACTATTTATATATATGGTAAAAGTTGCAGTTTATCTGATTGCCTTTTACATTGTATATTCACTCCTTTTAAGCCGCGATACCTCCTACGGCCGTAACAGAATTTTTATCCTTCTGTCGCTAGCCTTTGCAATGATCTTACCTCTCTTTACTTTACAGACTATCAAACCAATGAACATTCAGTTTTTCGGAAGGTTTCTTTCTGAGGTGTTTGTTACTGCATCGGGGAACGGATCGGAAAAAATTTCTTCAGGATCACTGGCAATTGGTCCTTTACAATTAGTTTATTCGATATATATTATAGGTGTTACTGTTTTCGTAATTAAGCTATTTGCTGACCTTCTGAATCTTCTTTTTTTAATTTTGCGGCAAAAAAACAGTGGGTGCCGGATTATAAGGTTTCATGGATTTAATACTGCGGGATTCTCAGCGATGGGATATGTATTTATAAATGACAAATTAAGTCAGGAAGATGCAGTGGAAATAATCAGGCACGAACAAAATCATCTTCAAAGGAACCATTTCATTGATGTTATTTTTATTGAAATAATAAAAGCCTTTCAATGGTTTAATCCTATTGCTTACCTTTTTGACAGATCATTACGGGCCATTCATGAATACCAGGCTGATGAGGGTTGTCTGAGTTCCGGGGTTCCGGTTGTTAATTATCAGTGCCTGTTATTGAACCAGGTTTTTAAATCAAGGGCGTTCAATCTGACAAACAGTTTTTCAAACCCGTCGCTTATTAAAAAACGGATGATCATGATGACAAAAAAACGCACTTCCGCTCTGGCAAGCATGAAATTGCTCATCATGGTTCCCGTTACCATAATAGTATTTTTAGCTATTTCCGCATACAAAGAGATTCCAACTTCTCCTGTAAGGCAAATAGTTCCGCTTACAACACCCCAAACATCATTTTCTATAGTATCTTCCACTTTGTCATCAGTTCCATCATCATCTGCCTCAGGAACGGATTTATTACCACCACCACCACCGCCACCTCCTCCTCCACCTGCAAAGACTTCCGGATTAAAGGAAGAAGTTACAGTAGTTGATCAAAAAACAACCGACTTAAACGATGATACTCCATTTGTTGTTGTGGAAGAGATGCCAATGTTCCCGGGAGGCGAAGTAGCGCTTCTGAAATATATTGCAGCTAATACACAGTATCCTGAGTCTGCTAAAACAAATAAGATTCAGGGAAGAGTTATTATCAGATTCTGTGTCACCCCGGAGGGCGGCGTAACCATGATAACCGTTCTTAAGGGTGTTGACCCGGAACTTGATGCTGAGGCCATAAGAGTAGTAGAATCACTTCCTGCATTCAATCCGGGTAAACAAGGGGGAAAGGCAGTTCCTGTATGGTACATGGTGCCAATCATATTTATCCTGAAATAATTCTGTTATGGGGACACGTAGGGACAGGTCGCGACACGTAGGGACAGGTCGCGACACGTAGGGACAGGTCGCGACCTGTCCCTACAAATGTTTTTCCCAATTTATATTATTTTTTTTAATTTAATTAAGAATTTAGTTGTATAACTAATTATTTCGTTGTATATTTGATTTTATAAACTGAATCGTATTCTTACCCGATTAGAAACTCAAATAAAAAGCGATTATGAAAACTAAAATCAATCCCTACACTGCGGTAAATCTGAAATTATTTTTGATCTTACCGGTAATCCTTCTTGTAATGTTTGCAATTTATTCATGCGCGGCAAAGAAAAAAGCTGCCACAGTTCAAACAGAAATTGCTCCGCCACCGCCACCGCCACCACCACCTCCACCACCACCACCACCTCCACCACCTCCATCTTCCAAGGATTCAAAACAAAAGGAAGAAGTTATAGTAGTTGAGCAAAAAACAATTGACTTAGACGAAGATACTCCGTATGTTGTGGTCGAGGAGATGCCAATCTTCTCAGGTGGCGACACTGCATTGCTGACATATATAGCTAATAACACAAAATACCCCGAACTTGCAAAAGCCAATAACGTACAGGGCCAGGTCATCGCGCGGTTCTGTGTTACCAAAGAAGGTGGTGTTGACAGGGTCAGTATACTCAGGGGAGTAAGTCCGGAACTTGACAATGAAGCTCTCAGAGTCGTTAAAACACTTCCGGCATTTAAACCAGGCAGACAAGGTGGAAAACCTGTAAACGTCTGGTATATGGTGCCAATCATATTTACCCTGAAATAATTCTGTTATGGGGACAGGTAGGGACAGGTCGCGACCTGTCCCTACTATATATATTTGTCATTCAAATTCAGTAAATTTACAGCCGCAATAATGTGAATTATGAACCTGGATGATAGAATAAAATCATTTGCTACTCTCGGTGAGATCCTCCTCACTACACTGGATGACAAACCAGAAATTTACAAAAAACAACTTAATGCCCTGATTGACAACCAGCACAAGGTTAATCCCTGGTTTACATCAGAAAATGTGAGAAATGCTATATATGCAATCGGAAATAAACTCACAAAAGAAGATCTCGTTAAATGGACCAACGCATACCCTGAATTATTAGAAAAAATAAAACCGCTAAGAGCAGGTGTAATAATGGCAGGCAATATACCTCTTGTTGGTTTTCACGACTTCCTGTCTGTCCTCATCAGTGGAAATAATCTCATTGCAAAAACCAGTTCAAAAGATTCTGAGCTTATTGTCGGAATCAGCGAAATACTCTGCTCCATAAATCCGGAATTCAGGCATAAAATTGAATTTACTGAAGGTCCGCTTACAAATTTTGATATAATTATCGCAACCGGAAGTAATAACAGCTCAAGGTATTTTGAATACTATTTCGGTAAATATCCTAATATAATAAGGAAGAACAGGAACAGTGTAGCCATTATTGAAGGTAATGAAACCGATTCTGAACTCCGTAGTCTGGGAAAAGATATATTTTCCTATTTTGGACTTGGGTGCAGAAATGTTTCAAAAATCTATCTCCCCCGGGGATATGACATTTCAGCTCTTACAAGAAACTGGTATGCATTTTCCGGTATAATCGACAATACCAAATATGCCAATAATTACGATTTCAATAAAGCTGTTTACCTCGTTAATAAAGAATCGTTCTATGATACCGGCTTCCTTTTGATGAAAGAGAATAGTGGATTATCATCACCGGTATCAGTATTACATTATGAATATTATGATTCTCAAAATTCTTTAAAACTTGAATTGGAACAACAAATAGAAAAGATACAATGCGTTGTAGGAAGAGATTACGTCCACCCCGGCGAAGCCCAATCTCCGCATCTATGGGATTATGCCGACGGAATTGATACAATAGAATTTCTTTTAAAAAAAAATATAGCCGGAATATTGTAATCTAAAAATACATTATCTTGCACCCATCGAATTTATATATGTTATGGTTTACAAATTTGTAGTGTTATCAGATGAAGATGAATCATTTGTCAGGGAATTTGAGTTCCTTGATACACATACATTAATTGATTTTCACAACCTTATTCAGGATGAACTGGAATTTGACAAATCACAGTTGGCTTCATTTTTTATGGCAACTGACAACTGGGAGAAGGAGGAGGAGTTTACTCTTTTTGATATGGGTACCGGTTCTTCAACGATGGAAAACGCTGTTCTGGAAGATATATTTTTTCGTAAGAATCAGAAATTATTATACGTTTTCGACTTTTTTAACGAAAGATCTCTCTTTGTTGAATATACCGGAGAAGCAAAAGAGATTGATGGTCGTGAATACCCGTCATGCACAAATTCAAAAGGAATACCTCCCAAACAGGTGGTTTTCGGCGGAAGCTCACGAAAACTTTATAATAATATTCTTGTTTCTGAAGATGAGGATGAGGATGAACCCGAAGTTGATGATCTCTTCCTTGATGGAGATGATGAAGATACCCTGCCCGACTTCGAAAATACAGATAACCTGAACGAGGACGAAGAATAGTTCAACGCGGGATCAAATTTCATGAATAATATTCTGATAGTTCTGCTTGGTCCGACCGGGGTCGGCAAAACTGATATCTCGATTGATTTAGCTGCCAGATTTAATTGTGAAATCATTTCGGCTGACTCCAGACAGTTTTTCCGGGAAATGAGTATAGGAACAGCAGTTCCGGCTGATCATCAGCTTAATGCAGCACAGCATCATTTTATAAGGTTTTTATCTGCCCGCGATTACTACAGCTCAAGTCTTTTTGAAAGAGATGTTCTGGATCTTCTTCCCCGGCTTTTTGAAAAGACTAATATTGCTTTGATGACAGGCGGTTCCGGAATGTATATTGATGCCGTCTGTAACGGCATTGATGATATCCCTGATGTTGAGCCTTCTGTAAGAGAGAAATACATCTCGCTGTATAGTGAAGAAGGAATTGAAGGTTTGAGAATAGCCCTAAAAATGGCAGATCCTGAGCACTATGCTAAAGTTGATCTTAGAAATTACAAGCGTATAATAAGAGCGCTCGAGATTTGTGAAACTACAGGGAGCCCTTATTCTTCATTCCTCAAAAAACAAAAAAGGGAAAGAGATTTCAGAATAGTTAAAATAGGGCTCCAAAGAACCCGTGATGATCTATATAACAGGATAAACTCAAGAGTTGACGATATGGTTATCTCGGGACTTGAGGAAGAGGCACGACTTCTGTTGGAATTCAGAAATCTGAATGCGCTCAATAGTGTTGGATATAGAGAGTTTTTTGATTTTTTTGATGGAAAAGTTTCAAGGGAGAAAGCTATTGAGCTTATAAAACGAAACAGCCGCAGGTATGCAAAACGACAAATTACCTGGTGGGGAAAGGATAATGATATAAAATGGTTTCATCCGGAACAGATACAGGAGATAATTCAGTATATCGTAAATAAACTAAATAATATCAGATAAGCACTTTTAATCTCAGAATAGTGTCAACAGGATCATCTGAACTGAATATTGAATTACCGGCTACCAGAACATTAACACCAGACATAATAAGTTTTGCTGCATTCTTTGTATCAATGCCCCCATCAACTTCAATTAATACATTATAAACACCGTTATCAATCATCTTTCTGAGCTCAGCTATTTTATTATAGCTCTCCATGATAAATGACTGACCTCCGAAGCCCGGATTAACAGTCATAACAAGAACCATGTCAACGAAAGGAAGAATATTCTGAAGGAGTGAGACAGGAGTATGTGGGTTTAATGCCACACCTGCGTTCATTCCAAGGTTATGTATTTCTGTTACTGTTCGTTGTAAATGGATACATGCTTCATACTGCACGGTCAGCATGAAAGCACCGGCATCGCGGAAGCGCACCAGGTAACGGTCAGGATCCACAATCATCAGATGCACATCAAGTGGCTTTTCTGCAACCTTTTTTACATGTTTAATAACAGGAAAACCAAAAGAGATATTTGGGACAAAAACGCCATCCATGATATCAAGATGAAGCCAGTCGGCCTGACTTCTGTTAACCATCAGGATATCCCTTTCCAGATTACCAAAATCTGCAGCTAACAGTGATGGAGAGACAAGATGATTCATTTAAGACTATTTTCATTTATTCATAGCCCCCCAATTTGGTGGCTTGAAGGGGGGTAAAACTTCATTTTTTATCCCAGGTATGATTTCAATATTCTGCAACGGGTTGTAAACTGGATTCTCTTGATTGCTTTTTCCTTTATTTGTCTGACACGTTCGCGCGTCAGACAAAGCTCCTCACCTATCTCTTCGAGAGTAAACGGATGTTTCATTCCTAATCCGAAATATAACTTCAAAACTTTGGATTCGCGCGGGGAGAGAGTATTCAGCGCCCTTTCTATCTCATATGCAAGCGACTCGCAAATAAGGTTTTTATCAGGACTTGGTGTATCAGCGCTCTGCAGAATGTCGTACATACTATTATCTTCCTCGGAATTAATAGGTGCATCCATACTGACAGACCGTACGTTCGTTTTCAGGGCTTCCTTTACCTCTTCGGGTATCATATCAAGTAACTCTGCAATCTCCAGAGAAGAAGGTTCCCTCTCGAATTCCTGTTCAAGTCGTGAATAAGTCCTGTTTATCCTGTTTATTGATCCTATTTTATTAACCGGGAGCCGTACTATCCTTGCCTGTTCTGCCAGCGACTGGAGAATTGCCTGGCGTATCCACCAAACGGCATAGGAGATAAATTTAAATCCACGTGTCTCATCAAAACGCTGAGCCGCTTTCATTAAACCAAGATTACCCTCATTGATAAGATCAGGCAGGCTCATCCCCTGATTCTGATACTGCTTTGCAACAGATACGACAAAACGAAGATTGGCTTTAACAAGCTTCCTTAATGCTTCATTGTCGCCCGATTTAATCCTTCTGGCCAGGTTAACCTCCTCTTCAGGAGAAATAAGTTCCACCTTCCCTATCTCCTGGAGATATTTATCCAGTGATGCGGTGTCGCGATTAGTAACCTGCTTTGTTATTTTTAGCTGACGCATTTTACGGGTCAGATTTTAGTTTTTCAAAGAAACATCAGACAATAATTACAATTTTAATAATAAAATACTATTATACATCATATTATTTTAATTATTTTTTGGTTAATAATAGTTTATTAGTAACTTGCACGATTATTTTACATATTGAATATCAAATTATTAATTGATTTGATAAAACCCCGTTACATTTTTAACAACATTTGGTAGGGATTATATTAGCAATTTTATTTAATATTGCAGCGGTTTTTCAGATATGTGAAATTAATTTACCAAAACCCAACGGGTTTATCTTCATAACTTGGCCTGCGTTTCCAAAAAAATCATTAATATCTCTTATATTCCATTTATCATTAAAATATGTACGACATTCTTGAATTAAGTAAGAAGCTGCTTCCCGAATTAAAGGATATAGCAAAGGAACTTAAAATAAAAAAAGCAGAATCTTTTAAAAAACAGGATTTGATTTACAAAATCCTTGACCAGCAGGCAATTGATGCCACGGAAAAAGCACCAACTTTCAAACCGGAGAAAGAGAAAAAACATTCCCCAATTGACTCAATTAAAGAGGACTCTGAATCAGAAAGGAGAAGAGGAAAACGTCCAAGAACTATTAAGACGGTTGTAAAACGATCCATTGAATCTGTCATGTCAGTTTCACCTGACGACCTAAAAAGACCTGAAACAAGGCCTGCCGTATGGAATGAACAGGTTAAAAAACCGGAACGAATTGATGAAAAACCCGATCTCTTTAAAAATACAGAGCCGGCACCACCGGAAAGAAAAGCTCCGAAATGGAAATCCGACCTGAAACCTGACGAGAGGGGCATTAAGAAAGGAAGATTTGATGAGGCAGATGAAGAGAGACCCGAAAGGAAAATATCTGAGCCTGTTGCTGAACCTGTCATTGAAAATTCACTTCCGCTGAATATTGGAGAAGCTTCATTTGACGAAATAAAACCATCTGATGATGTCTATTTCGGTGAAATTATGGTTGAACCACCTGTAAAGGAAAATATTGCTGAAGTTTTACCGCTGAAAGAGGAGAAAAAGGAAAAGCCCTATGATTTTGAAGGGATAATTTACAATACAGGCGTTCTTGAAATAATGCCTGACGGTTATGGATTTTTAAGATCTCCTGACTACAATTATCTGAACTCCCCGGATGATATATATGTTTCACAATCACAGATAAAACTTTTCGGTCTCAAAACCGGAGATACAATCAAGGGGTCAATTCGTCCGCCGAAGGAGGGTGAAAAATATTTCCCCCTTATTAAAGTTGACGAGATAAACGGAAGAAGCCCTGATTTTATCAGAGACAGAGTTCCTTTCGACTTTCTGACTCCGCTTTTCCCTGATGAGAAATTCACATTGTGCCAGCCTGGCGAAGGATCTTTATCGGTAAGAGTAATAGATATGTTCACTCCTATCGGAAAAGGGCAACGCGGATTAATTGTCGCACAGCCGAAAACAGGAAAAACTATTCTTCTTCAGGAGATTGCCAATGCAATAGCGAGGTATCACCCCGAAGTCTATCTGATGATCCTGCTTATTGATGAACGACCTGAAGAGGTTACTGATATGGCCCGAAATGTGAAGGCTGAAGTTATAGCTTCAACATTTGATGAACCTGCTGAACGCCATTGCCGCGTTGCCAATATCGTGCTTGAAAAAGCAAAACGCCTCGTTGAATGTGGTCATGATGTTGTAATCCTTCTTGACTCAATAACGAGGCTTGCAAGAGCTTTTAATACAACTGCTCCTGCATCAGGAAAAGTATTATCAGGCGGTGTTGATTCAAATGCCCTGCATAAACCTAAAAGATTTTTCGGTGCAGCGCGTAACATTGAAAACGGAGGTTCACTCACTATCCTTGCAACTGCTCTTACTGATACAGGATCTAAAATGGATGATGTCATTTTCGAGGAATTTAAAGGAACAGGCAATATGGAGCTCCAACTCGACCGCAAACTATCAAACAGGAGGATATTCCCATCAATTGATATCCCTGCTTCCAGTACACGTAGAGAAGATCTCCTGTTGAATAAAAATATACTTCAGAAGATATGGGTATTACGTAATTTTCTCACCGATATGAACTCGGTTGAAGCAATGGAATTCCTTCGCGACAGGTTACTTCAGTCCAAGTCGAATGAAGAGTTTCTTATTTCTATGAACGGTGGATAACACTTAGTTTTTTTACGTAAATTTGCTGCTAATTTTTTCACAAAATAATTTTTACTAAATATCAATAACATAAAATGGGAACAAAAAAATTTATAACATGCGATGGCAATCAGGCCGCGGCGCATGTTGCATATATGTTTAGCGAAGTAGCTTGCATATATCCTATCACACCTTCGTCAACAATGGCAGAATTTGTTGATGAATGGGCCGCCAACGGATTAAAAAACATTTTTGGAGAACAGGTTAAAGTTGTTGAGATGCAATCTGAAGCAGGCGCAGCAGGCGCCATGCACGGAGCGCTGCAGGCAGGAGCCTTATGCACAACCTATACTTGTTCACAGGGATTACTCCTGATGATACCTAATATGTACAAGATAGCAGGAGAACTCCTTCCGGGTGTTTTTCATGTCAGCGCCCGTGCAGTGGCTGCACATGCTTTGTCAATATTTGGCGACCATAGCGATATTTATGCAACGCGTCAGACCGGCTTCGCCATGCTGGCAAGTGGCAGTGTGCAGGAGATTATGGACCTGGCAGGTGTTGCTCACCTGTCGGCAATTAAATCACGCGTTCCGTTCATGCACTTTTTCGACGGTTTCCGTTCTTCCGCAGAAGTACAGAAGATTGAGTATCTCGAAATGGAAGATCTTAAGAAACTTATTGACCTTGATGCATTGACAAAGTTCCGTAATAATGCTCTTAATCCCGAACACCCTGTTACAAGAGGTACTGCACAAAACCCCGATGTTTTCTTCCAGGCAAAAGAGGCTTCCAATATATTCTATGAGCCTCTGGCTGACATAGTTGCTTCATACATGACTGAGATAACAAAACTTACGGGCAGAGATTACAAGCCGTTTACATATTACGGGGCGCCCAATGCCGTGAATATTATTATTGCAATGGGTTCAATAACAGAAACCATAAAAGAGACTATTGACTATCTCGTGGAAAAGGGTGAAAAAATCGGGTTAATAAACGTCCATCTTTACCGTCCTTTCTCATCAAAGTACTTCTTTGATGTTTTCCCTTCAAGTGTGAAACAAATAACAGTACTCGACAGGACTAAAGAGCCGGGAGCTGATGGTGAACCCCTCTATCTTGATATAAAAGGTATGTTCTACGACAGTAAACTGAAACCTGTTATTCTTGGTGGCCGCTTTGGTCTCAGTTCAAAAGATACCACTCCTTCAATGATGATGTCGGTATATGAGAACATGAAACTTACTAAACCTAAAAATCATTTTACTGTCGGAATAGTTGATGATGTAACATTCACATCACTTCCGATTCTTCCCGAGATAAATGTTTGCTGCACAGGAACATATGCAGCAAAATTCTATGGTCTGGGTTCTGACGGGACAGTCGGGGCAAATAAGAACTCCATTAAGATCATTGGTGATTCAACTGATAAATACTGCCAGGCCTATTTTGCTTATGATTCAAAAAAATCAGGCGGCATAACCACATCACATCTGCGTTTCGGCGACAAACCGATTCGTTCGCCCTATCTTGTTAACACACCTGATTTTGTTGCATGCCATGTTCCTGCATACCTGGAAAAATATGATATGCTTAAAGGGCTTGTAAAAAATGGAACTTTTCTCCTCAATTCAATATGGGATGTTGAAGAGACAAAGCATCGTCTCCCTGATCACATGAAGAAATACATGGCTGAGAACAAAATCAATTTTTATATAATTAATGCAACATTAATAGCTGATGAACTCGGCCTGGGAAACCGCACGAATACTATCATGCAGGCTGCATTTTTCAAGGTGGCAAATGTCATCCCTTACGAAAAAGCTGTAAGTGAGATGAAAAAAGCAATCTACAAATCTTATGGAAGAAAAGGTGATGCTGTTGTTAATCTGAACTATGCAGCTGTTGACAAAGGTAGTGAGGTTACTAAAATTGAGATCCCTGCTCCTTGGGCTGACATAAAAATTGTAGAGAAAACCGATACGCGTAATGTCCCCGCGTTCATCCGCGATGTAATGGAACCTATAAACAGGATGAAGGGCGATGATCTTCCTGTAAGCGCTTTCAGCGGTCGCGAAGACGGTACCTTCCCTGCCGGAACCGCTGCTTATGAGAAACGTGGTATTGCTGTTTTTTCTCCCGAATGGCAGCCTGATGAATGTATTCAATGTAACCAGTGTTCATATGTTTGTCCCCACGCTGCTATACGTCCTTTCCTCTTAACCGATGAAGAAGTTGCTAATGCCCCTGAAGGAACAAAAGTTATTAATGGTGTTGGCGGCCCTCTTAAAGCTTACAAATTCAAAATACAATTAAGCGTTTACGATTGTACAGGCTGCGGTAATTGCGCCGATGTTTGTCCTTCAAAAAATAAAGCCCTAATTATGAAGCCTTTCGAGACTCAGCTTGGGGAGGCAGAACGCTGGACTTATATGCATGAAAAGGTAGGTTACAAGGACACAGTTGCTGATAAATTTGTAAACGTTAAAAACAGCCAGTTTGCACAACCACTGTTTGAATTCTCTGGTGCTTGCGCGGGTTGTGGGGAAACACCATATATCAAAGCAGTTACTCAACTCTTTGGTGACAGGATGATCGTTGCCAATGCCACAGGTTGTTCCTCAATATATGGTGGTTCGGCTCCTTCAACTCCTTATACAGTTAATAAAAAGGGACGCGGTCCTGCCTGGGCTAATTCACTGTTTGAAGATAACGCGGAATATGGTTTGGGTTTGTCAATTGGGGCAACAAAATTAAGGGACCGTATCTCTTTGAGAATGACAGAGGGCATGTCCAATGGATCGCTGAATGAGGAGACAAAGGCTGCTTTTGAAGAATGGCTTAAAGCAAAAGATAAGGGTGAAGCATCGAAAGTTGCTTCCGGGAAAGTAATTGCCTCTTGCAATAAAGACAAATCAGAAATTGCAAAAGAGATTATCAGCCTCCAACAATATCTTGTTAAAAAATCGCATTGGATATTCGGTGGAGATGGCTGGGCTTATGATATAGGTTATGGCGGACTCGATCATGTTATCGCTTCAGGTGAAGATGTAAACATCCTTGTTCTCGATACCGAAGTTTATTCCAATACCGGGGGCCAGGCATCAAAATCAACACCTGCCGGAGCCGTTGCAAAATTTGCCGCATCAGGTAAAAAAATCCGTAAGAAGGATCTTGGCCAGATGGCAATGAGCTATGGCTATGTATATGTTGCACAGGTTGCTATGGGATCAAGCAATGCTCAGTACCTGAAAGCTATCAGGGAAGCAGAAGCCTTCCCGGGGCCATCGCTCATTATTGCTTATTCTCCTTGTATCAATCATGGACTTAAAGATGGCATGGGGAAAACCCAGGCACAAACCAAATCTGCTGTTGAGGCCGGATACTGGCATAATTACAGGTTCAACCCGTTACTTGAAGCTGAAGGCAAAAACCCCTTCATACTCGATTCAAAAGAGCCCGACTGGACCAAATTCCAGGATTTTCTCAAGTCGGAGGTACGTTATACTTCTCTTATGCAATCATTTCCGAAAGAAGCAGAGATACTCTTCAAAGCTGCTGAAGAAAATGCAAAATGGAGATACAAATCCTATCAGCGATTAGCTGCAGCGACATATTAATTTCTATTATCGCTATTAAAAGCCATCTCCCGGGGTGGCTTTTTTTTCGTACTTTTGCCATTTATAAAAATTTATGGGCAGGATAATTGCAATAGATTATGGTACTAAAAGGATCGGGCTGGCTGTAACAGATCCTTTGCAGATATTTGCATCTCCTTTAAATACTGTGAGCCCAAAAGAGTTCGACAGATATATTGAAGATTATCTGAAAAAAGAAGAGGTTGATGCTTTTGTTATCGGGTATCCGGTACAGGTGAACAACCAGCCAAGTGAATCTGTTAAATATATCAACCCTTTCATTAAAAAACTAAAAAAAACATTCCCTGAAAAGCAAATCCACCTTGTTGATGAGAGGTTTACATCGCTAATGGCATTAAGGACAATGGTAGCCGGAGGGGTGAAAAAGAAAGACAGACAGGATAAATCGATGGTTGATAAAATAAGCGCCTCCATCATTCTTCAGTCTTTTCTTGAAAACAGATCGAACAAAATTGAAAATAAAAAACTGAAATGATATATCCCATTGTTGTTTACGGACATCCTGTATTAAGAAAAGTTGCAGGGGAGGTTGATAAAGATTATCCCGGACTGAATCAAATCATTGATGATCTTTTTGAAACTATGTATCACTCAGAAGGGCTTGGCCTTGCATCACCACAGATTGGGCAGTCAATCAGAATATTTGTGATAGACGGCAAACCGGTTGCTGATGATGAGCCATCGCTGGCCGGCTTCAAAAAAGTGTTTATTAATGCTCATATTACTGAAAAATCCGGGGAACTTATGCCAATGAAAGAGGGCTGTTTAAGCATTCCCGGTTTGAGGGAAGAAGTTAACCGCGAGTCTCATATCAATATTAAATATTATGATGAGGTTTGGGAGTATCATGATGAGATTTTTGATGGATATAAAGCCCGGATAATTCAGCATGAATATGATCATCTCGATGGCATTCTGTTCACTGATAAGGTAAGTCCTCTCAGGAAAAGACTTATCAAAAGCAAGCTTACTGCCATAAGTAAAGGTAAGTTTGAAGCCGAGTATAAAACAATTCTCCCCGGACAGAAAATAAAAAACTCCAAACTCTAGCTCACTCCAAACTTTTTCCTATCTTTATAAAGTCTCATTAGCTGCAGACTGTGCTACATAAAGAAATTCCATTTCTTCGTATTGGCCTGCCATTGTGTGCCGGAATCATTTCAGGCCTGTACTTCAAACCGGATATAATTTTCCTGGTATCGGTTGCTATTGTTATTGCTTCCGGCTTTTTTGTCAGCCAGTTTTACAATAAATCCCAGACCAATCATATCTTTGGCTACTCTCTTACAATATCGCTATTTACCTGTGGGCTCCTACTCTACACGAATGAAAAAAACAGCATTTCACAACTTAAACCGGAGCAGACATTGTTCTATTGTACCCTTTCCGACTATCCCGAGGAAAGAGAGAATAGTTTCAGGTTAACGGTAAAGCTGAACAGGAAGACCACACGTGATTGTACAGAAGCCGTTTCAGGATCCATGATACTGTATAATAAGAAAGATTCATCGGGGATTTCACTCCTCCCGGGCGATCTTCTGGTTGTTAAATGTACTCCCGTTGAAATTACAAACAAAGGTAATCCATACGAGTTTGATTACAGGTTCTACGCGGAGAACCAGGGCATAAGGTATTATGCATTTACCGGCAACCGTAATATAATAAGTCATATTGCTCCTGATCGCAGAAAACTGGTTCACAGAGCATTGATCATCAGGGAAAAGATTATTGATATGTACAGGAAAAGAGGTATTACCGGTGAAAGGCTGGCGCTTGTCGCGGCAATGACTCTTGGTCAGAAAAACATGCTCGATCCCGGGCAGAAACAGAATTTCATTAAAGCAGGTGTAATGCATATTATGGCCGTTTCAGGGCTTCATGCTGTAATCCTGAGTTTGTTTGTTTTTAATCTTCTTTTCTTTCTCAAGAGAAGATTCAACATCGTGAGGATATTAATAACAATTCTCATTCTCTGGGCATTTGCATTTGTTACCGGGCTCACTCCATCGGTACTGAGAGCAACTCTGATGTTTTCTTTCCTTCAGGCGGGTAACCTGATGAAGAGACGCGTTAACGGAATAAACTCGGTGCTGGCCTCTGCATTTGTTCTGATCCTTATAAAACCCTCGGTGATATTCGATGCCGGGTTCCTGCTTTCATATTCAGCTGTGATTTATATTATCAGTTTCTACTATGACTTCTACATGAAGCTTACGTTTAAAAACTGGTTATCTGACAAAATATGGCAATCGGCTGTTGTAACTATCGTGGCCCAGGCTGGTACACTTCCTCTTACAATAATGCTCTTTAACAGGTTCCCGACATACTTCATACTTACAAATATTATAATTGTACCACTTTCGAATCTGGTTATTTTATTAGGATGCCTTGTACCAATGTTTTTCCCTGTTCGTTTTCTTTCTCAATTTATAGCATTACTTCTTAATTATCTGACAGGGCTCACCGAGATGCTCACTGCAAGAGCCTCGGCACTACCATTGTCAAATATTGAAAACATCGGCATGACAACTATTGAATGTGTTCTGCTTGCCGGAACAATATTTCTTTTCAGTTATTTTCTTTTGAAGAAACAATCTATTTCAGTTTATTATCCAATAATGTTACTTATTCTATTTCTTATGGCAGGTTCGGCCAGGGAAATTGCGACCAGAACTTCCAATGAAATAATCATCTATAATACTCCCGGTTCATCGGCGATAGGGATCAAAACCGGCAAGATCCTTAATCTCTATTCCGATACCACCATGGCAGGACCGGAAGTAAGAAGACATTGCTCGACACTTGGAGTTAAGATAAAAACAAACATTCTTAAGAATAATATGTATTGCATCAGGGCTGGCGAAAAAAAAATATTAATTTGTAACTCGCTGTACAATAGTACTTTGCAAAATTTTGTGCCGGATATTGTAATTCTCACCGGCTTAAAGCCTGAAATTGAAAAAAATTTATCTTTCACGCGATTCACAGGAACATTGATTATAACATCTGAATCAGCTTCGGGTTTTCGAATGCCACAACAGATTGATTTTAACCGGATTGACACAGTCTATTTCGTAAGGAAGTATGGGGCATTTATTAGAAGGATATAACAGGTTCATAAATATAAATCATAAAAAACTTGAGTATTAAGCTATTTATCTCTTATTTTGTGATGTTTTTTCAAACAATTTTCAATGAGAATAGTTATTGCCGGAGCAGGGGAAGTTGGGACACATCTCGCGAAGATGTTATCGAATGAAAATCATGAAATTATTCTTATCGATCCGGAGGAGTCCCGACTGAAGCCTATTAACAGTTCTCTCGATGTTTTGACGCATGAGGGTTCTGCAACATCTGTAAAATTACTGAAGGACTCACTCCTCAAAAAAACAGATCTGTTTATTGCGGTAACGCCATCTGAAGATACCAATATAATATCGTCAATCCTCGCGAAAAGGTTTGGAGCCATTAAAACTATCTCGCGTATTGACAATATTGACTATCTTGAACATTCCACTTCAGAATTTTTCAAATCAATCGGTATTGATTCCCTTATATATCCTGAACTGATTGCCGCACGCGAGGTGCTCGGCCTGCTTCATGAAACCGGGGCAACTGATTTTATGGAATTTTCGGGCGGAAAGCTGGTAATGTATGTGCAAAAGCTTGATGAGAAAGCGCCAATCCTGAACAAAAGCCTGAAGGAAATATCTATTTCTCACAAAACTGACAGATACAGAGCTGTTGCAATCAAACGGGCTGACATAACCATTATCCCGAGAGGAAACTCACAATTTCAGATTGGTGATAAGGTGTATGTTATTTCTACGCATGAAGGAATTGATGAGATGATGAAAATATCGGGGAAGGAGAATTTTGAAGCTAAAAGTATCATGATACTCGGGGGCAGCAAGATCGGTAAGCTTATAGCAATGTACACGCAGAAAACGTGCGAGGTGAAGTTAATAGATCCAGATATTAAAAAATGTGAAGATCTCGCCGGGATTCTTGATAATACCCTCATTATTAACGGCGATGGCCGTAATGTTGATCTTCTTGAACAGGAAGGGATAACGAAAATGGATGCCTTTGTGGCTGTTACAGGTAATTCTGAAACGAATATACTGTCGTGTCTTCTTGCAAAAAAAATGGGTGTTAAAAAGACCATTGCAGAAGTTGAGAACATGGAATATATTAATCTTGCCGAGAACACCGGTATCGACACTATTATCAATAAAAAGTTGTCTGCAGCAAGCAGGATATTCCGGCATACAACCAATCCTAATGTGACCCAGGCTAAATGTATGACCGGGACTGATGCAGAGGTTCTCGAGTTCAATGTTCCGGCAAACTCTAAAATTACAAAAGGTACTCTCAGGAGCATCGATTTCCCTAAAGATGCCATTGTTGGTGGCGGAATCAGGGATGGAATGCCATTCATTGCCACCGGCGACACAATTATTAAAGCGAACGACAAAGTGGTTGTTTTCACATTACCTTCAGCCTACGAGAAACTTTCGAAATATTTTACCTGATCGTTTATGATCAACTTCAGGATAATAGCCAGGATTTTCAGCCTGCTGCTCATTGTTGAAGGTTTATTCATGCTGGTTTCTGCAACAGTATCCCTTTTATACCAGGAGCAAACTGCAACTTCTTTTTTATATTCAGCGCTTATTACAATAGTTACAGGGGTTATCGTATTTACTCCTCTCCGTAATGAGGAGAGGATTTACGGGAACAGGGAAGGATACATTATCGTAACCGGAATATGGCTTATTTTCAGTCTTTTTGGCACATTACCCTTTATCTTAAGTGGCTCTATTAATAGTTTTGGAGACGCTTTTTTTGAATCTATGTCAGGTTTCACTACAACAGGCGCAACTATTCTTACTAATATTGAATCTTTGCCACATGGGATACTTTTCTGGAGAAGCCTTACTCAATGGATGGGCGGAATTGGAATCATATTTATATCGCTGTCTGCTTTTCCGTTTTTTAAATCAATTAATATTCAACTTACTGCAACTGAGTTTTCGGGTCAACCACCTGATAAGATCCATCCCCGGATAAAAGATGCGGCAAAAAGGCTTGTTTCCATTTATTTCATTCTGACTCTGTCAGAAGTTATATTGCTGATATTAGGAGGTATGCCGGTTTTTGATTCAGTTTGCCACTCATTTGCAACCCTGTCAACCGGAGGCTTTTCAACGCGGAATGATGGTATTGCAACATTCGCCTCACCATATATAATGATTGTAATAACTCTATTTATGTTTATTGCAGGAACCAACCTGACATTAGTTTACTTTGGAATAAAAGGGAATTTTAAGAAGATCTATCGTAATAATGAATTCATCTTTTACACACTTATCTGCCTTATTTTTGCAATGATAAGTGCTTCTGTGTTATATTACAAATCGGATTTTACTTTTGGTAAAGCTATTCTTGATGGAGTCTTCCACGTTGTTTCAATTATTACCACAACAGGATTTTACACGCAGGACTATAACCTCTGGGGCAATATAATATTAATCACTTTTTTCATTCTTATGTTTACCGGAGGAACTGCCGGGTCAACCAGCGGAGGCATTAAAATTGTCAGACTTCTTTTAATCACGAAAAACAGCAGGCAGGAATTAAGAAGACAAATTCACCCAAATGCTTTTATACCTGTCAGGCTGGGTAAACACATTATTCCTGAAACTACAATATATAACCTGCTTATATTTATAACAATATATTTTCTTTTACTGTGCTTTGGATCGTTTGTAATTTCAATAATGGGTTATGATATCATTACCTCTTTCAGCACATCTGCCTCAATGCTGGGGAATATTGGTCCGGGATTGGGAACCTTTGGTCCCTTTACAAATTATTCTACTGTTCCCATGGCAGGAAAATGGTTTTTATCGGGGTTAATGCTTCTGGGACGACTTGAATTACTTACTGTTATGATACTGTTTACCAGAAATTTTTACAGGAACTGATATTCATAATTCAAGAACACCTAACCCCTGCCTTACAATCTCTGTTTCATCTCCTGTACAGTCAACTATCGTGGAAGCTTCATTATTACCAAAGCCACCATCTATCACAGCATCAGCAAATTCGCGATACTTCTCATAAATAAGTTCAGGGTCGGTGGTATATTCAATAACCTCGTCCTGGTCATGTATTGAAGTAGTTATAATCGGACGTCCCAACTCACGTACCAGTTCAAGGACAATCTTACTGTCAGGAATCCTTATACCAACAGTCTTTTTCTTATTCTTAAACATTTTTGGGATCTGGTTATTTGCCGGTACAATAAAAGTAAAGGGTCCGGGGAGGTTTCGTTTTAGCAGTTTGAAAATTGTATTATCCCTGATTATGGTGTATTCCGAGAGTTGGCTCATATCGTGAAAGATAAGCGATAGTTCCGGATTTTTCGGGTTTAACCCTTTAAAACGGGCTATCTTCTCAATTGATTTTGTTGCCATAATATCGCAACCCATAGCGTAAACAGTATCGGTTGGATAAATAATAATACCACCATTATCAAGCAGGTCAACAACCTGTCTGATATGTTTTGGGTTAGGGTTCTCGTTATATATGCGGATCAGCATGGCCATTAAAAAAGGGTAAGCCCCTTATATCGCACCGCTACAACTGCCTACCCTTGCTACCTTCCGGTCCTGGGGGAGTTCAGCAGGAGCTGGTCGTATAAGACTTACCCCTTGCAAAAGTACAATATATTCAGAAGCATGCAAAAAAATTATTCAATTTTAACTACCACACTTGTTTCATTTTATTAATGAGTATCGGTAACTATTAATAACCTTTCTTAACCTTTCCTATTCATGAACATATTTAATTCATTGTTTTCCTTCATGTTACTTAGTGCTTCCCTTTGAGAAACTTAGTGTTAAAACTCTTTAAACACAAAGCTACTCAAAGGATTACACAAAGGTTCACCAAGTAAATGAATAATTCAGGTTGAATCGCTTGAAATCAAATAATCAATATTTAAGATTCCTGTTAGTCAGATATTTTTTCATTATATTTGCTGTTAATCAAATAACTTATATAAAGAATCAAATAACTAAATGTCATGGAACAAACAGTCAATCCCTGGAAAACAAATCTTTCTAATGGTCTGATTTTAGCCCTTGTCGGTATAGTATATTCCCTTGTCATGTATTTTCTTGACCTTACATTCAACCCAATTCAGGGGTATGTTTTTATGGTAATCCAGGTGGCCCTTTTGTTTTTTCTTCTTAAATCGTACCGCGACAATTACATGCATGGTCAGATTACTTATGGTCAGGCAGTTGGCGCCGGGGTGATCATTTGCCTTTATTATGCTGTGATAATGGCTGTTTTTACTTACATCCTGTACGCCGTGATTGATCCGGGATTAGTAGGTAAGCAGCTGGCATTTGCAGAAGAGGCAATGGTAAAAAAAGGAGTGCCTCAGGCAGCTATCGATGCAGGCATGAATATACAGGCTAAAATGATGAAACCTGCAATTATGGCGCCGATAAGTATTTTCGGGAATATGTTATGGGGAGTTATTTTGACGCTGCTTGTAAGTATTTTTATTAAGAAAGAGGGAAATCCTCTGTTAGACACCTTTGAAAATAAATTTGAATAATTTTCAGATGGATCTTTCGGTTGTTATCCCTGTTTATAATGAAGAGGATTCAATTCAGGAATTAACTGACTGGATTGAGAGGGTCTGTATTATTAACAAGCTCTCATTTGAAATAATCTATATTGATGATGGAAGTTCTGATTCATCGTGGGAAAAGATCAGGTTGATAGCGGGGAATAAACAATTCATTAAGGGTTTTCGTTTCAGACGGAACTATGGTAAGGCTGCAGCTCTTCATACGGGTTTCAATGAAGCAACCGGTGATGTTGTTATAACCATGGATTCTGATCTGCAGGATAGTCCGGATGAGATTCCTGAACTGGTAAAAATGATCAGGCATAAAGGATTCGACCTTGTATCAGGTTGGAAAAAGAAAAGATATGACCCCTTTTTAAAACGGATAACAAGCAGGTTTTATAATGGTACTGCAAGATGGTCATCCCATATTAAGCTTCATGACTTCAATTGCGGAATCAAAGCATATCGCCTTGAAGTTGTGAAGAGCATCGAGGTATATGGCGAGATGCACAGGTACATACCCATACTGGCAAAAGAAGCAGGCTTTATACATATAGGAGAGAAGGTTGTTGAGCACAAATCAAGAAAATACGGAGTTACAAAATACGGACTTGACCGGTTTTTAAAAGGTTATCTCGATCTTCTGACCATAGGTTTCATTACCCGTTTTGGTAAAAATCCGATGCATCTTTTCGGATCGCTGGGAACCCTTATGTTTTTAATAGGCTTAGTAATGGCCGGTTATCTTGGTATAAGAAAACTTGTATTTATTAATCAACATCTGAGAGCTCCTCTTGTCACCGACAGTCCTTTTTTCTTCATCGCCCTGACGGTAATGATTATTGGTTCATTCCTTTTCCTTACGGGATTCCTCGGTGAGCTGGTAAACAGAAATTCATCTGAACGTAATAGCTATCTGATTAAGGATAAGGTTAATTCATAAATCACTGCCCCCTTACCTCCAGTCAGGACAAACAGTCTTTTGGTTAATCAATAAAAAGATGCAGATTAGATTCAGGGATTCCCGCCCTTCTTCCGGCTTCAAGATCGCTTTCCTTATCTCCTATCAGAACACATTCAGAAATATCAAGATTAAGCTCATTCGTTGCCTGTAAGATCATTCCCGGGTTTGGTTTACGGCATTGGCAAAATCCGGTAATATCAGGATGATGAGGACAATAATATACTTTAGTAATAATTACTCTATTGTTACTAAATTGCTCAGTCATCCAGTCTGTAAGTTTGATAAAATCGGTTTCAGTGTAGTACCCTTTTGCAATTCCCGCCTGATTAGTGATAACCAGAATAATATACCCGTCATCAGAATATTTCCTGCATAAATCAAAAATACCTTCTGAAAATTCAAAATCTTTCATTTGATAAGTATGGCCGTTATCCACGTTTATAACCCCATCGCGGTCCAGGAAGAGTGCCTTATTCATTTTAAAAAAGTTCTTACTTTTTTGTCAGGAGCGTTTTAGCAATAGAATAGTCCTCCGGTATTCCAATATCAATAAACAAATGGTCAAATACCAGCCCTTTCAGAATGGATGATCCGGCCTCCTTTTCCAATATCTCGTTCTCCAGAGAAAAGACCACAGGTAAAAGTTTTGAGTCAAAATATTGTCTGTTCACGAGATAAATTCCTCCGTTTATTAAACCGCTTGAACAGAATTTTTTTTCATTAAATTTTAATATAGTATTTTCATAGCATTCAACAGATCCATACCGGTAAAAATTTTGCATCTGTTTTAAAGCGATAGAAAAAAGATAGTTGTTATTTATATGGAAAGAATAAAAATCATTGATATCTATTGGGAAATAGGTATCTCCATTTATTATCAGGGTATCACTTCCCTTTGTTTTTTGAAGTGCATATTTTACTGCCCCACCGGTACCTAATGGATTTTCTTCTATAACATATTCAATAGAAATGTTGCAAAATGAATTTCCAAAATACTCCACTATAGAATCTGACATATATCCGACTGAAAGAATTATTTTTTCAACAGGATATTTCTTTAACCATTGAAATAGATAAAAAAGGAATGGTTTGCCATTAATCGGAGCCATTGCTTTGGGAACATCAGAAACAACTTCCTGCAACCTGGTTCCCATTCCTCCTGCCAAAACTATTGCTTCCATTATTTCAACGGGTTGAGTCGTCCAAATAATTTTTCTTCAACAATGCCACATATAATATGTCCGATAAGTATATTGATTCCCCGTATCATGGCTGTCTTATCAGACGGAACGCTAATAATTGTTTGCATTTGATCCGGACTATTATTTTTCATTTATTTTCCATCCACGGCAACCATTATCACTAAAATGAAAATTTAATATTTTACCATTAAACTGGTTCAGGGTATTAATCAGATTAAACCTTTTGGCAGGATTAATTGTGAAAAACATGAACCCACCTCCCCCGGCTCCTGAAACCTTGCCCCCATAAGCACCTGATTTCATTGCAGCTTCATATATTTTTTCAATATTTCTGTTTGTAATTGATGCTGCCATTTTCTTTTTGCTTTCCCATTCTTTACCAAGCGCCTTGGCAAACTGAACTATGTCGCCTTTAAGTAAAAAATCTTTCATTACATATGAATTCTGTTTAATCTTGTGAGTTGCTTCTGTTGGAAGCTTTTTCCCTTCACGGGTATTTTTCTGTTGCTCCTTAATTATCTTGTCCGATGACCGTGATTCTCCTGTATAAAAGAGAACCATCGATACTTCCAGTTCATCAATAATCCAACGCTTTATCCTCAATGGATTCACTATTACTCTGTCGTCTTTGTAGAACTCAATAAAATTAAATCCTCCAAATGTAGCGGCATATTGATCCTGCTTACCACCGCTAAGTCCTAAATCTATCCTTTCTATCTGATAAGCTAAATATGCCATATCATAATCCCCTAATGGCAGGTTCAACCATTCTGTAAAAGCCTTGAGAATAGCAACAACCATTGTTGATGAGGAGCCAAGTCCACTACCTGGAGGAGCATCACAATAAGTTGTAATTTTAAATGACAAAGGTTTTGATATTCCAAAGTTTTGAACAATCCTGTTATAAACTCCCTTATGCAGATCCAAATGTCCATCAAGTGACAAATTCAGAACAGAAGTATATTTTTTTTTCAAGTTTAAGTCTGAAGCAAAAATCACTATTGTGTCCAAAAATGTTTCTTCGATGGTACAATAAGCATACTGATCAATTGTAGCATTTAATACAGCTCCGTTGTAAATGTCTGAGTAAGGAGAGACATCACTACCTCCTCCGGCCAGACCAAGGCGTAACGGAGCTTTACTTCTGTAAATCATATATTTGTTATATAATCAATTTCTATTAATTCACTTTTTTGTTTGTTTCTTAGTGCAACATGTTTACAGGAACTAAAATTAAGTTTCGCAAATCAGGGGAAAAAGCAAACTTAATAATTATAATCATTTCAGACTCACAGTTTAATTGTATAAAATAGATTCGTAGTTAATAAGTGATCTTGTCACCGGTTATACTTTTCAGATATTTACTATACATCCGTCTGTTCATTTTTCAGGTCTGAGTTGCAAGACATTCATGATAAACCTCTATTATTGATGCCGTCATTTTATTCCAGGCAAATTTATCTTTTTCCTTCTTCACTCCTTCTGTAAAATGAGCTTCCCGGTTGTTATCAAAATAATCGAGAATTGATTCTGTAATTTCATTAGGCTCAGGTTTTACAACATAACCACAAATTCCGTCTGGCACAATCTCCCCTAATCCGCCCACATCTGTTACCAACATGGGCTTTTCAAAATGAAAGGCAATCTGAGTTACTCCGCTCTGGGTAGCGGATTTATAAGGTTGTACAACAAGATCGGCAATACTGAAGAAGATTTTAACCTCATTATCATTTATGAACCTGTCATAAAAGATAATGTCATTTTCAAGATTATGCATTTTCACCAGATCGTGGTATGGTTTGCTTTTCTCATAGAACTCACCGGCTATGATCAGTTTTAAATATTTGTTCCTCAATCTGTTATCAGCAAAGGCTTCAATGAGAAGATCAAGCCCTTTGTAAGCTCTGATAAATCCGAAAAATAACAAATATTTACTGTTGCGATCAAGACCAAGTTTGATCAGGGCATCTTCTTTACTCACAGGATCTCCGAAATTATCAAAAAGAGGATGCGGATTAAGCTTTGCCGGGATATATTTTCTGAATAACCTCAGGTCGTTCATAACTGATTGAGACATAGCCACTGCACCATGAATACAGCTCACAAAATATTTAGTAAGAAGCCTGTCACCCGGTTTTTTCTCATGAGGTATTACATTATCAAAAATGCATATAACCTTAGTATGATTGTTAGATCTGGCTATCCTTGCAATCGTCCCGAAACAGGGAGACATGAATGGGAACCAATACTTAATAATGAGAATATCCGGCTTTTCTTTCCTGATTTTATATCCTACTGATATCCAGTTGAATGGATTTATAGAATTTATATTTCGCTCGATATTTATTCCTTCAGGAGGAGATCCCTCAAGATATTGTGATTTACCAGGGAAAAGAAAACCCGGGTATTGAAGAGAGAAAGTAAAAATAGTTACTTCATGCCCCTCATTAACAAATTGTTTTGCAAGTCTTTCGTTATATGCAGCCAGTCCACCACGATAGGGATATGCAGTTCCAAGTGAAATTATCTTCATTGTTTTTAACAATATTCTGTAAAAATATAAAACCGATCGTAACTTGTCTTATTTATAAACTTTGTGAGCCTTTGTGTAATCCTTTGTGCAACTTAGTGTTTAATATTTTTTTACCACGAAGGTACACAAAGCACATCACAAAGTAACACAAAGAAAAAGAGCGCTTTAAGTATATAGGTGAATAATTCAGGCTAAATTGAATTTCTTATCAACCAGAACATCTGGTATTTCCAACAAGTTGTCCAGATTAAAAATTTATTACTTTCTCTTGTCCTGATTTTAATATCACCTCTTGTTCTTTCCCCAAATACATTAATGTGCACTTCCCTCCTCTTTCAGAAAATATTTTCGCCTTTTCAAGTTTACCATTTATCCATTTAATACCTATAACAAAACCACCTCTTGCACATAAACCTTTCACCTCTCCGTTCTTCCATTCTTTTGGGATTGCCGGAAGTAATCTTATTACGCCATTATGAGACTGTATCAGCATTTCAGCAATTCCGGCAGTACCTCCAAAGTTGCCATCGATCTGAAAAGGAGGATGAGTATCAAAAAGGTTGTTCAATGTTGATTTACGAAGCAATCCAAGAAGGTTTTCATACGCCTTTTCTCCATTTTGAAGCCGTGCAAATAAGTTTATAATCCAGGCTCTGCTCCAACCTGTATGACCTCCCCCGAAAGAGAGCCTGCGATTTATTGTTGCTTCAGCTGCTTTAAAAAATTCCGGTGTTTCAGGTGTAAACTGTGCAAGCGGATAAAGTCCAAGCAGATGCGACATGTGACGGTGACCAGGTTCTGGTTCATCATAATCTTTTATCCACTCCTGTATCACACCTTTTGAATTGACTGTAACAGGAGGAAGACGCTTTTTAACAGCCTTTAGCCTGGCAGCAAACTCTATGTCAATACTGAGGATTTCGGAGGCTTCTATACAATTGTCAAAAAGGGCATTTACAATCTCAATATCTGTTGTGGCAGCATAAGTGAGAGCTGAAGTCTCTCCTGTTACATTATCTCTGAAATTATTTTCCGGCGAGTGCGAAGGATTAGTAACGAGGTAACCTTCAGGCGATTCGACAAGATATCCAAGAACAAATTCCGCAGAACCTTTCATTAATGGATATGCTTTGCTTCTGAGAAAAGTTGTGTCGCCGGTGAACAGAAAATGTTCATAAACCGGAAATGTCATCCATGGTCCGTCCATAGGTGTTATACCCCATACCCCATCAGCAACACCTGTCCTGCCAAAAGGATCTGTCAGATGGTGTATCGCCCAACCATCCGCACCATACATCTCTTTTGCCGTTATTGCGCCTGGCACTGTAAGTTTTTCCATGAAAGAATTAAGTATCTCTGATGTTTCAGAAAGATTACAAACCTCTGCCGGCCAGTAATTCATCTGAAGGTTTATATTTGTATGGAAGTCGGAATTCCAGGGAGCATTCATATCCTTGCACCATATCCCCTGAAGGTTGGCAGGCAGAATGCCCGGTGTTCTTGAAGAGCTCATGAGCAGGTAACGTCCATACTGGAAATATAATGCTATCAGACCATTATCGATGCCCCCCTTCCTCATTTCAGACAGACGCTCATCAGTTGGTTTTAATGATAATGAATCAACTCCAAATGAAAGACTAACACGGTTAAACATCTTCTGATATTCAATCAAGTGCCTTTGCTTAAGCTCCATGAACGATATTCCTTCAGTTTTGTCAAGGATCGATTTACAAACCGCGGTTGGATTAATTGATCTGTCAAAGTCGAGAAGACTTACATTATAATCTGTAGCTGCAGTTATGCGGATAATAATTTCCTCAGCCTTATTTACAGTCAGAATACTGTTCTCTGCAGTCGTTGTGCCGGCTGGGGTAAAGAGTCTCACTTCTCCTGCAAACTTTATATGTTCCCCACCTGGTCCGGCTTTTACATCATCTTCATCTATAATCTGGCCTATAAGAAGTAAAGTGTTATTATCGGCAGCTTTAACAACTGCATCTTTTTCGCGGTTCATCTTAAATGAAGCATTAATCAGTCCGCCATCTGTTGATTTAATATGAACAACTATAATATTTTCAGTTGCTGATACAAAGACCTCCTGAATAAATTGTTTTCCATCGACAGAAAAATAAGTTGTTGCAATACCTGTTTCAAGATCCAGTTCCCGCGTATAGTTTTCAGGATCGCTGTTCCATTCATAATCAATGTACAAATCGCCTAATGGCTGATAAGAGCGTATGGTGGGTGGTGTACCAAGGAAATTTCCGTCAGCTAATTTAAAAGCATCCTTAAATCGACTTTCAAACAGGGCTTTCTGTAATTCCGGAAGGGTTTTCAATGCATTGGAATTATTGTTATTAATCTTACTGCCAGCCCATATACTCTCTTCGTTAAGCTGAAGTCTTTCGTGCAATGGATTGCCAAACACCATGGCGCCCAGCCGTCCATTGCCAACAGGCAAGGCTTCTTCCCAAACTGAAGCAGGTTGTTTATACCACAATTTCAGATTGTTGTCTGAATTTTCAGAACTCCTTTCACAACCAATAAGTGAAAGAAAAAAAATAATGAATGGGAAAAATGCAGATAATTTCTTCATATCAAAATGAATTAACAGATGAGAACCAAGATAAGAAAATTCCTTCTTATCTTAAATAAATAAACGGAGTTATGTAAATTGAATCATTAGTGTCCACTAAAAATTAAATATCTTTCATTATAATCTTGAATAGATCTTGGGTGTAGCGT
>JBAXXU010000055.1:0-27903 GCA_037127735.1 Bacteroidota bacterium | reverse complement strand
GGGTTCCTACCAGAGTCCTTCTAATAATGTAAGAAACAATTCCTCAGGTAGCAGCGTTCAAAGAAGATCGGTATCGCCTTCAGGATTTTCAGCTCCGGCTGTTGAGAGCAGATCGTATTCTCCCAGAAGCTCGGGAAGCTATTCCGTGCCCACGCGCAGTAGTGTAGAAAGCAGGTCTTCTTATTCATCCGGTTCTAATAATAGCAGCTCATCGTCCGTAAGCAGATCATCTTCATCTAATAGCAGCTCTTCGGGTTCTGTTTCCAGTGGTTCATATTCGTCAGGATCATCCTCAGGTTCATCATCAGGTTCATCATCCGGTTCGTCATCCGGGGGGCATAGGAGATAATAGAAAAGGATACAATATTTATTTTAAAAAATAGTTCATTCTAATAAAGGAGTGCAGGGATAGTCTTACAAAATACAGAAATGTTATGAAAAAGATAAGTTTAATAATATTAGCAGTATTATCATTTGTTGCAGGTGTTTTTGCCCAGAATGTTGATGATGCATTAAGGTATTCCCAGGTATTTTATGGAGGAACTGCCAGATTTATGTCTATGGGAGGAGCATTCACTGCTCTTGGAGGCGATATGTCTTCTTTAAGCCAGAACCCGGCAGGAATAGGCGTCTTCAGATCGTCTGAACTGACCATCTCTCCACAGTTAATGCACATCAAATCAACAGCAGGATTTAATGGAACTATTTCTGATAATCTATATAATTTTAATCTTAATCAGGTCGGGGTAGTCAGTAAGATCATTTCAAATGACACTGAAACAGGCCTTATCACACTGAATTTTGGATATTCTTTCAATAAAACAAATAATCTGAATCAAAGTATAAGGATACAGGGGGGGAGTACAACAAGTTCGATGGCCGATTACTGGGCAGGGATAAGCAATGGCTACTATAAGGATGAGCTTGGTGATAATGTTCAAGATGCAAGGTTAGCTTATGATGCCTGGATAATTGATACACTTTCAAGCTCAAATACTCAATATGGAACAGTTTTTTCAAATTATGGAGACAATCCTCCATCAATTTACGGCCAGAACATAAGACGCCTAATTTCGTATGAAGGTTATACCGGAGAGCATGCAATCTCAATTGGCGGAAATTATTCAAATAAGATCTTTTTTGGAGCTACATTAGGAATAAGCACACTAAAATATACCAATCATTTCGAACACCTCGAAGCAACTGACATAGCTATGCCTTCGGAGTTTAAAAACTTTACATATACCGATCATTTTGAAAATACCGGAACCGGTTATTCACTCAAAATAGGTGCAATTATTAAACCCATCGAAGCCCTTCGTATTGGTCTTGCATTTCATTCTCCCACATATTACCGGATTAGAGAATACTTCTATGAAGACATAACATCCAACTTCACTGATGGCAGTAAGTATGAATACAATAATGATCCGATGAGGTACAGCTACGCTCTTACTACTCCCTTCAGGGTATTGACAGGAGTTGCTGTTCAGATAAAGAAATTTGCCATGTTAAGCGCCGATTACGAGTTTGTTGATTATAGTACTGCAAAATTTTCAGAGACAGGTGATGGCTTTGATTATAGTGAAAAGAATCTGAATATTAAGAACAGTCTGAAATCGGCCAGCAATATCAGGCTTGGGGGTGAATTCAGAATCAACAAGTTGTACCTGAGATCGGGATATGGTTATTATGGCAAAGCATTCCAATCCGGAGAGGACAATAAAGACCTTAACTATCGCTCAGTCTCTTTCGGAGCCGGGTTTAGGGAACAAAATTTTTCTATCGACTTTGCATTTACCAATTATAAGTCTTCCCAGATATATGTTTTGTATCCCCTGGATAGTAGTTTTGATCCCGCGGCAGCCAATCTGAATACTATAAAAAATATGTTTACTGTTACTTTAGGTTATAAGTTTGGTTATTAGAGATAGTCAACAGCTTCAGGCCCTAAATTAAAAATCAGGTCAACAATACTCAGATTGGGAACAAAGCCATCTCCATTATTAAATACCTGCAAGTATTTTTTTACATTAAAACCTGAGACCTTTTTCGGTGAAATTTTGTATCTTAAATCATTCTCTTTATCTATAACAGGCAGAAAATCAGAAGTATAGAAGACAGCCTTTTTTATTTTAAGTATTTCAAGAACTGATTCTGTCAGCTCCATGTTCAGGTCAAGAAGAAATTTGTGATTTTTTGAAATAACCTTTTCAATATTTTCAAAATAGAACTCGAACCACGGTGATGAGTTATATGATGCTGTCATTGCCCGTAAATGAACCTGTTGCCATCGTTTGGAGTAATCAATCCTGATATCTTTTATTAGCGTTTTATGTAAACTGCCGAGATAAACAGGTACAGACAGGAGCTGAATACCATGTGCAGAAAGAATATAACATCTGTTCCGATAGGTCTGTTTCAGATAATTTTCCTCTCTTTCAATGAATAACTCATTTGCCATTGAAATTAAGGAGAAGTATGAAACCGGGGGTAAATATGCTGTGGAAACCAAAACTTTCCCTGCCATAACAAAAAAGTTCATTCCATTCTGTTAATCATACTTGCCGAGAATCCTGCTCCGAATCCATTATCAATATTCACTACGGTAACACCTGTCGAACAACTGGTCAGCATAGCGAGAAGGGCAGAAATACCACCAAAACTGGCGCCATATCCAACGCTTGTCGGAACAGCAATCACGGGCTTGTCAACAAGTCCTCCGACAACACTGGCAAGGGCGCCTTCCATTCCTGCAATTACTATTACAACCCGGCAGCTTCGGATCTCGGGAAGCTTATCAACAAGTCTGTGAATTCCTGCCACCCCTGCATCATAAATTCTTAAGACATTATTTCCAAGAAGTTCTGCTGTTATGGCTGCTTCTTCCGCAACAGGGATATCTGAAGTACCGGCTGTTATAACTGCTATCAGACTTTCAGGGGCTTTTGGTTTTTTCTTCTGTAAGGAAATAATCCTGGCTTCGCGATAATAGGCTGTATCAGGTAAGATACTCCTGACAGCTTCATACATTTCCTGGTTTGCCCGGGTGCCAATAACATTATTTTCTCTCTCCGACATCACCCTGAATATCTCTTTAACCTGCTCAATTGATTTACCTGCACAGTAAATAATCTCGGGGTAACCGGTGCGCATTTCGCGGTGATGATCAATCCTGGCAAAACCAAGGTCGGTATATGGGAAGTTCTTAAGTATTTCCAGAGCTTCATCTATGGTCGTAGCTCCACTTTTGACCTCTTTCAGCAGATTTTCAACTTCTTTTACATTCATAGTTCTTTCTTTTCAGGGTTTGAGCTTCCTGTCCTGTAACCTTCAAGGTCTAAAGATACATATCTGAATCCTATTTTTTTCAGATTGGTTATAATATGTTCTCTGTCAGGATTATGAATGATTTTTTCTAAATAGCCCGGTAAACACTCAATTCTTGCAACATCCCCATGTATTCTGACTCGCGTTCCCGGGTAACCTTTTTCAAACAGAATATTTTCAGCCTGCTCTATCATTCTGAGCATTCCTTCTTTAACCTCTGTATCGTATGGAATTCTTGTAAGCAAGCAAGCCATGGCAGGTTTATCCCAGATATCCAAACCTTCAATCCTCGAAAATTCCCTTATCTCTTTCTTGGTAAGGCCCGACTCCAGTAACGGGCTTCTGATACCCATTTCCTTCAAAGCCTGCATTCCGGGTCTGAAATCACCGGTATCGTCTGCATTTGTCCCGTCAATAACATATTTAAAATCGTTTTCCTTTGAAAAAGCCAACAACTCAGTGAAAAGCGCTTTCTTACACAGATAGCATCTTTCAACAGGGTTGGTTTTTATCGTATCCGAAAACGCTATATCCAGTATTTTGTGTTTGATGTCATAAGTTTTTGCAAATTCAATTGCTTCATCTATTTCGCGGGAAGGAATATAAGGTGTTCTTATCGTGACAGCCATTACTTGGGATTTTCTCAAAGTATGAGCCCGGTAAAGGAGAAAAGAACTGTCAACTCCTCCTGAAAAAGCAACTGCAAAAGAACCAAGTTCTTTAAGTATTGAATTGAGTTTTATTGATTTACTATCTGTCATTCCTTTAATCTTTTAGCTTTAAACCTCATGAACTCACGCCCCCGGCTCCCTGCCTTAAAACATTGTTATAAACTTCTTTTAGCGGGATTTTATTTTCTGCCGCTATTTGTCGGCATTCGTCATATTCCGGTTTACAAGAGACCTCTTTCCCTTTATAAAATGAGCGTTTAATGGTTACTCCGCCATAAATGGTTTGAATAGTTTCAAATTTCCTGATCAGAGTATCTTTTTTGAAAGGGAATGTTCTGATACCCAGTGAAGTAGATTCAGTAAAAATGATGTTTTTTACAGTGTCAGCCAATTCTGTTTCACATAAGACATTAAGAACTATACCTGGTCTGCTTTTTTTCATCATAATATTTGAAAAGAATACATCAGAAGCTCCTGCCTTAAAGAGTTTGTCGGAAATATATTCAAAAAACTCAGGATTCATATCATCAATATTACATTCAAGGTGAAGTGCATCATGTCCTGATTCTGAACCGGCTGTTGTCTCCCCAAGGAATACTCTGAGAAGGTTGGGAACACCGGAATGATCTTTTTGCCCAATTCCATAACCTGTTTTTTCAATTCTAATGGATAAGTCAGGGCTGAAGTCTGTGCCAAGGGCGGATAATATTGCAGCTCCTGTCGGAGTTGTGGCTTCAAAGTCGACTCCTCCTTTTTTAACTGGAATACCTTTAATTATTTCTGCAGTAGCAGGTGCCGGAACAGGAAGCTTTCCATGATCACATATCACAAAACCACTACCCAATTCTACTGTTGAAACATGTACTCTGTCAACCTTCAATGCATTAAAACATATTGCTGCCCCAACAATATCTATAATTGAATCAATTGCTCCGACTTCATGAAAATGGACATTTTCAATAGAAATACCATGTACAGATGCTTCAGCTGTTGCAATCTTCATGAATATTTTTCTGCTTAGTTCCTTTGTTTTATTGTCAAGAGCCGAATCGCTGATTATCTTATCAATATCTGAAAGGTGCCGGTGTGCATGTTCGTGCTTCGTCTGCCTGACTGTAACTTTTGTGCCTGTAATTCCGTGTCGCTGATCTTTCTGTACAATAAGTTCCCAACCTTTGAGGTTGAGTTTATTGAGCTCATCAATAAGATATGTTTGGTCAATGCCAACATCTATCATGGCACCAAGATTCATATCTCCGCTGATACCTGAAAAACAATCATAGCAAATAATTTTCATATTATAGTTGTCATGAAATTATGTTTAATAATAACAATTGAAATGTAAGAATGTTAAAATAATTCGATAAAATTTGTACGCGTGTTTTTTACGTTGCTAATATAGTATTTACAATCTTCACGGAATAATAAAAAAAAATTGTATTTTAGGCGCTAATCCATTAATCATTTGATTTAACCGGTTTATTAAGATTATGAGAAGAAGGGATTTTCTTAAAACATCAGTTGGGGCAGGAATGGCTGCCGGGACGGCCTTAAGTATGGGTGGATACGAAAAACTCTGGTTGTCAACATCTTCTGCTGCCAGATACGATTTGGTTGCTGTTATGGGTGGAAGCCCTGATGCTATGTTCGACCTTGCGATACAGGAGTTGGGTGGGATGGGTACTTTTGTTCAAAAAGGACAGAAAGTGCTGATTAAGCCTAATATTGGATGGGACGTAATTCCTGAACTTGCAGCAAACACAAATCCCCTCCTGGTAAAAAGGATTGTTGAACATTGTTTCAAAGCAGGCGCCAAAGAGGTTTATGTATTTGATCATACTTGCGATAACTGGGTAAATTGTTATAAGAACTCCGGAATTGAGAAAGCTGCAAAATCAGCAGGCGCAAAAGTAGTCCCCGCCAATTCGGAAAGTTATTACCATCAGATTGATATTCCGGGAGGTATTAAGCTTCAAAGCGCTAAGGTTCACCAGCTTCTGCTTGAGACAGATGTCTTTATCAATGTTCCTGTTCTTAAAGATCATAACTCAATGAGGATGACATGTTGTCTTAAGAACATGATGGGACTTGTATGGGACCGGGGTTACTGGCATTCAAATAATCTGAACCAGTGTATTGCAGACTATGCTTTGTATGAAAAAAAACCGGCGCTTAATGTCATCGATTGTTACAATGTTATGGTAAAACACGGCCCTCAGGGGGTCTCAAAAGAAGATATTGTTTTAATGAAGTCGCAGATACTCACTACCGACTGGGTTGCCGGAGATGCCGCCGCTGCAAAGATGCTGAATGTCGATGTCGAAAAGATCGAATATATTCCTATTGCACATAAAATGGGACTTGGGAATATGAACCTCGATTCTCTGAATATTAAAAGAATTAAAATGTAATTCCTGATGATTTCACCTTTGCTTAGAAGAATACGGATCGTATTTTCAACACTCGTTTTTATCTGTTTTTTTCTCGTTTTTATTGACTTCAGATCTTTAATCCCGGCTGACTATATCAACATATTACTGTATTTGCAGTTCATCCCGTCTGTTTTAAAATTTTATGATCTTGAAACATTGGCCGGTATAGGTTTTCTTATTGTGCTGGTACTCACTTTACTGACCGGTCGTACCTACTGTTCATTCCTATGCCCGCTTGGAATCGGGCAGGATCTGTTCAGCAGAATAGGCGGACGTATTAGAAAAAAATTCAGACGGTATGGATTTAAAAAACCCTTTACCATATTAAGGTACTCATTTTTGGCAATAACACTTATAGTTACCATGATATGGGGCATTTATATGGTTACCCTGCTGGATCCATATAGTATTTTTGGCAGGTTTATGACCTATTTTGCTAAGCCGGTCATAATTGTGATAAATAATTTCCTGGCCGGGATACTTGGTAAATTTGATATCTATACGCTTAGTAATGTCCCTTTTAAAGGATTTCCAATAATTGTCTATTCGATTCCTGCAGTTTTTTTGATTCTTGTGGGAGCCCTTTCACTTACAAAAGGCCGCCTGTATTGCAATATATTCTGCCCGGTCGGAACATTTCTTGGCCTTCTCTCCAAAATTTCAATTCTCAGAATAAAATTTAATGAAACCGCTTGTACAAGGTGCGGACGATGCTCCTTAAGATGTAAATCTTCCTGCATCGACTTCCTCAAACACGACATTGATATTACAAGATGTGTTGACTGTTTTAATTGTATTAACGCCTGCCAGGATAAAGCAATTTCTTATGGTATTGTTAAATTGAAAAAGAAGGCGCATGTTACTGACGAAAGTAAGCGTAAAGTTATTGTCGGATCTCTCCTTCTTCTGTTTGGATTATCGCGCGTTTCAAACGGACAGGATAAAAAAGCTCCAAAACCGAAGAAAGACTCAACTGTTAAAGAAAACAAAACTTACCCTGTATTTCCCCCCGGTGGAATAGAGCTTGAAGGCTTTAATAAGGTTTGTACTGCTTGTTCCTTGTGCATAAGCGCCTGCCCGAATGGAGTTTTGGAGCCTGCCCTTACTCAATATGGAATTACAGGAATAATGCAACCGGTAATGAATTACCATAAGAGTTTTTGTACGTATAACTGCACAATCTGTACACAGATTTGTCCTACCAATGCGTTACACCCTCTGGTAATTGAGGCCAAAAAGCTTACACAGATTGGGAAAGCAAAATTTATTAAGGATAATTGTATAGTAAAAACGGAGAAAACAGCCTGCGGGGCATGCTCGGAAAGTTGCCCGACAAAAGCTGTACACATGATTCCTTATGAAGGTAATCTGGTAATACCTGAGGTTACAGAAGATATATGCGTAGGTTGCGGCCATTGTGAATTTGCCTGCCCAACAGTACCTTATAAAGCTATTTTCATTGATGGCAATCCTATCCACATGGCTGCAAAAAAACCGGTGAATGTAGAGTCTGATATTAAAACACCTGTTGAATTTCCATTCTAAAAAGATATTTTCATATAGACACTTAACCACTTCAAACTATATTTTCTGATTTGTTACAAGCAAGCCGAGAAAAAGACTACGACAGAATGCCAATGAAATATTTGCTGCATGAAGACAAAGAAGAAAAAAGAAGCCCACCACAAAAGTATAGAGTGTGACAAATTGACCACACATAACCGGTAGAAAGAAGCAATATCTTGATTAATAACTATATCAAAAGCGAAATGAATATAACCTGTGAAAGTTGTGGAGGAAAAAACTCCTTGCCAAAGGGTAAAACCTCTATGTTTTGTTCTTTTTGCGGAACCAATATTGAAGCTCCGACAAAACAAACGAAAACAAAAATCAGGTAGCTCAAATATTAATTTATTTTTTTATGGCAGAAACAAAAAGAAAACATCCACGTGAGTATATGTTAATGGCCATTGAAGCCATGAAACAATCCAGGCATGAAGCACGTGGCGACCATCCCAGTCCATTGGTTGGTGCTGTCTTGGTTTTTCCCGATGGAGAGTTTGAAGTTGCCCATAGAGGTGAACTTCGGGAAGGCGACCACGCAGAATATACTTTATTGGATAAGAAGAACAGGCATCGTCCTGTAGATGGTTGTTGGTTATTTGCCACACTCGAACCTTGCTCTCCTGGTTCACGACATGCTCCGAAAATCCCCTGTTCTGAACGTATCGTTAATGCCCGAATTGCCAAAGTCTGGTTTGGAGAGGAAGATCTTGCATTAAAAGATGATTTCGGGGGTGTTTCCTTTCTTGAGAAGAATAAAATTGAAGTGGAACAATTTGACTCTGACCTTGTGAGAGAAATTAAAAAGATTAAAAAGTATAGGTCTAATTGATGATAATGGAAAACCAAGTACTTCTCATGATTTTAGATATGTTTATAAAGAAGGAAAATAAAAGACTCATGGACATTCTCATGGTCAGATTGTCCATGAAGAAGGTTGAAATGATGTCAAAAGTGTTTTTCATGGACATTCTTATAGTCACGTTGTCCATGATGAACAAGATTATCATACTACAACCTAATAAACCTCGACAGAGACCAAGCCCGCAATCCCTTACTGCAGGTACACTCAACCGTTATGATTTAATTTATTATATAGATAAATATGAAACCTTCACATATCGAACATATTGGGATAGCGGTCGCTAACCTTGAGACTGCAATCAGTTTCTATGAAAAGATATTTGGGCTGAAATGCTATAATATTGAGGAGGTACCTGAACAGAAAGTTCGTACGGCTTTCTTTCTGGTGGGGCAAACAAAAATCGAATTACTTGAATCAACTGATCCGGAGGGCCCTGTCGGAAAATTCATTGATAAAAAGGGTGAAGGGGTTCATCATATTGCTTTCGCAGTTGAAAATATTGAAGAACAATTGGCACATGCAGAAAAGATGGGCGTAAAACTGATTGATCACATTCCAAGGAAAGGCGCTGAAGGACTTGATATTGCTTTCCTCCACCCTAAGTCAACTTCCGGTGTGCTTATTGAGATGTGCGAAAAAAAATAAGTAGGTTTGTATAGCAGAACTAACCAAAAGTTACATGAAAAAATCGATAGCCGTTACCGGCAATTCCGGGCCAAAAATAAGGTCCGATTGCGAAATTACTCTGGAACTAAAGGACGAAGGAGGAATAATTATTGATTTGGTTTCGAAAGTGAAGGCTCTTTATGGTGAATCAATAGAAAGCCTTGTTTCGGAAATATTGAGGTTCTTTGATATAAAAAACGCATTTGTAAAGATCAGTGACTCAGGAGCTCTTCCATTTGTTATTGCCGCCCGCCTTGAATCGGCAGTTAAGCAATTAATTGAAACCAAACTTGATTATCTGCCAGGGTTCATTGAGGAAAACAGATATTCAACAACCCGCGACCGGTTTCGCTTTTCTCGGCTGTATTTGCCCGGAAACACCCCCGGCCTGATGATCAATGCCGGTCTCCATTCTGCCGATGGGATTATTCTTGACCTGGAGGATTCAGTAGCTCCGGGGAAAAAAGATGAAGCAAGGATACTTGTCAGGAATGTCTTAAGGCAGATAAACTTCTTTGGAGCTGAAAGAATGGTAAGAATAAACCAGGGTGAAAGAGGTTTAGATGATCTTCATTTTGTTGTTCCTCATAACGTGAACCTTATTCTTATTCCAAAATGCGAGAGCGCAGATTACATAATACAAGTTGAAAAAGAAATATCAGGAATAAAAGAAAAACTTAGTATCGTTAATCAGGTGTTCCTGATGCCGATTATAGAGAGCGCCCTGGGTATTGAAAATTCTTTCGGGATAGCCCGGTCGTCAGAAAATGTTGTTGCAATAGCCATAGGACTCGAAGATTATACTGCTGATCTTGGTGTGGCAAGAACTGCAGAAGGTAAGGAATCTTTCTATGCAAGAACAAGGCTTGTTGTTGCTGCCAATGCAGCCGGTATTCAACCCATTGATTCTGTTTTTTCTGATGTTGGCGATATGGAAGCGCTTAGACAAAATGTGCTGACATCAAAAGCATTAGGCTTTGAAGGTATGGGATGTATTCATCCCAGACAGATACCGGTGATCCGACAGGTTTTTGCTCCTGATGAAATTGAAATAGAAAAATCGAAAAAGATTGTACTGGCATTCGAAACGGCAAAACAAAAAGGGCTTGGTGTAGTAGCTATTGGATCGAAGATGATTGATGCACCTGTGGTTTCGCGAGCTCAGAGAATGCTCGATCTTGCTATGCGCCTTGGTACCTTATCAGCCACCTGGATGGATGGTTTTCGGGTTGAAGATAATTAACCATAAAATCAGAAAAATATGGCTATAGAAACTGTAATAAACGCAGCCGGAAGGTCAGTTCCACTTGAGATTAATGGTCAGCCGGTGATCCCCTTCAAAGGTGTGGGAAAACACAGACCTGAGGGGGGCAAATATTCACCACCTATACCAACCTGCTCTGACTTTCCGGACGATGGCAATAAAGTGGTGCCCTCACTTGAAGAGGCGCTTCGCAGATGCGGCCTTCGCGATGGTATGACTATCTCTACACATCATCACCTCAGGGACGGTGATCTTGTCAGCAATAAAGTATTTGAACTGGCTTCAGCAATGGGAGTAAAGGAGCTGGTATGGTTCCCTTCGGCCTCTTTTCCCTGTAACGATCCTATGATCAGATATCTCGACGATGGTACAATAAACAGGATTGAAGGAAGTATGAACGGACCCCTTGGGCGGTATGTTTCAGAGGGAAGGATGAAAGGAACTGCTGTCCTTCGGTCGCATGGTGGTCGCGTACAGGCAATACAGGATGGCGAGGTTAAGATTGATATCGCGGTTCTTGCAGCGCCCACAGCAGATTCGTACGGGAATGCAAAAGGGACAGGCAGCACTTCAGCCTGCGGGGTAATTGGCTATGCAAAAGCCGATTCAATGTATGCAGACAAAGTAATTGTAGTGACTGATAACCTCATTGACCTTCCTTGCTTCCCGATGGAAATTGAAGGAAATTATGTTGACTATGTCGTAGTGGTTGACAAGATCGGAATTCCTGAAAAAATTGTATCCGGCACTACACAAATAACAAAGAGCCCCGACAGGCTATTGATTGCAGAGTTGACTGCCTCATTTCTTGAAAAGTCGGGTATTTTAAAAGATGGGGTAACCATGCAGGCTGGAGCAGGAGGCACATCGCTTGCTATTGCAGTATTTATTCATGAGATTTTTAAAAAGAAAGGCTGGAAATCGAAATTCGGTTTCGGAGGAAGTACAAAATATATGGTTAAAATGCTCGAGGAGGGACAGATGGGCTTTATCCTCGATGCCCAGGCATTCGATCTGGATTCAGTAAAATCAATTGAAAATAACCCAAATCACATACCATATCCTGTGTTCAACGCCTATAACTATCACTCAAAAGGAAACCTGACAAGTATGATGGATATTATGATACTTGGGGCAACTGAAGTGGACCTGAACTTCAACGGTAACGTGGTAACGCACTCCGATGGTTATCTTCTTCATGGAATAGGAGGGTGGCAAAACTGCCTTCATGCCCACAATGTAATTCTTCCCATACCTTTGTTCCGCGACAGGATACCTGTGATAGTTGATGAAGTGACAACGCTTTGTGGCCCCGGCGAGCTTATTGATGTTATCATAACGGAAAGAGGTATTGCAATTAACCCTCTTCGTCAGGACCTTATTGAGAGCGTAAAAGGAAGCGGGCTTCCAATAAAAACACTAAAGGAGTTGAAGGATGAAGCTGAAAAGATATGTGGAAAGCCACAAAAGCCTCATTTCGAAGAAGATGTCGTTGCTGCCATAAAGTGGGTTGATGGCACAGTAATTGACGTGGTAAGAAAATTAAAAAGAGGATAACTCAAACTATGGAAAGATATAAATGTGTTATCTGTGGATATATTTATGACCCGGAAGTAGGTGATCCTTCGGAGGGAATTGAACCGGGCATCCCGTTCAGCGACCTCCCGGAAGGCTACATCTGCCCTGTCTGCGGTGCCGGGAAGGATGAATTCCGGGACTATGATTAAATATCAATATTGTCCGGCTAAATTCCATTGCGTCCCTACGGAACTTTTCTACGAATATGAAACACGAAGGTATTTCCAACCGGAATTAACGGGTAATTTTGGCTGTGCCGGGTTACGGGCGCCAGGTTGGTTTCTGGTAGAGACAAGGCATGCCTTGTCTCTACCATTGTTGCCAAATACAATAATTTCCGAATACGATCATCGCCTAATCCCGATCAATAGCCCACGTTTCCATGATTTTGGTCACAACTAACCCCGGAAAAAGCGAACAGAAAAGCCAAAATTCTTCTTGCCAGATAAACAGCCAAAGTAGCAAGTAATTTGTCCCAATTATTGGACAAAAGGTTCAATTATTTTCCGATCTCCAATAAATATTCAGGCGCAAAGTCTGCTCCATTATTCCATTCAATGGTATTGTATTTTATTGTAAATGATTGAAAGTAAACTTTATCTTTCAGAGGTTCGAATATACTACCAATCAATTTTTCAGATAAATCAACAGTTTTAGATACCCCATTATTAAAAGTGAGATAAATTTTATAATCACCCAGATATTTAGCATCTAATACTTCTAAAAACATATCTATATTTTATTTTAATGGTTCAATTTTCTTCAAAGGTTCTCCTTTTTGCGATAGTTCCCAGTTTTCTATAAGTTCAGTTCTATGAATTTCTAACCAATCAAATATCATTTTTAAAGCCCTTTGAGGCATTTCTCCTTTTACAGTTCCATCTTTAATTGTCACAATAGCTTTATATTCACCATACCAAACATGAAAATGTGGAGGTGAGTGGTCCTTAAAATTCATTAGTACAATTAATCCATAAAATGTACTTATTTCTGGCATTTTTATTTCAAAGGTACTAATTATTTTAAGACTTTTTTTTTCATGGTTCCCATATTTTTCCTTTTTTCCAGGTTAAAAGTCAAATGTTTGGAAAGAATTATCGGCTTCTTCTAAAAAATATGGTTCAAAAAATTTCATATCGTTTTGTTTGCGACAATTAGCAAATGTTTCAAAATACAGACGTTGCATGCAACGTCTCTACAATTGCCGACGAATACAATCATCGCCGAATCGCAATCAATCGCCCCCGTTTAACCGGTTTTATCGCAAAATATCCACATGGGTAAACCGGTAGTTCATCGTAGGTGCCATTTATTTTCGCAAAAATTCGACCGCCTCGCAGTTAAATAGTTACCCTTCGGCTTACGCGCAGAGTGAAAAATAAATAGCGTTGCGCTTAGCCTAACTAATTGCTAAAAAGCCCAAACAGCATGCACGTTTCCGTGCTTCTGGTAACAACTAACCCCGGAAAAAGCGAACAGAAAAGCCGATCCACTAATCGTAGTTGTCTCTGAATTTTTTTATTTCACGCTTCATAAATCAACTCTTTTGTTTCGTTAATACTCTCTATGAAGTAAGGATTTGACAAGGTTCTTTCTGTAATTATATCAATTTCTCTGTTGAAAAGCTCTCTCAGACTGTAATGAAGTGAAAAATAGTTATTTGTATAATCCTCAATTGTCAGGTTGTCGGAAAATGAAATCAAAAAATCAATGTCACTTTTCTCGGTGAATTTATCGGATACAACAGAGCCAATCGCATAAAGTCTTTTAATCTTAAGAGCCTGGCAGATACGCTTTAAATCTTCTTTCCGTTGTTCAATAATCAGTTGCATCCTGTTTTTTTTTCAAATATAATGATTTCTCACAATATTGACTACCCTGAACCCTGAACCCTGAACCCTGCGCCATGATCCTTCTATTTCTCCGGCATATTTCTGATAACATCGGTAAGCAGATCCCAGAACATTTGTACTGTTTCGATTTCAATCTTCTCTTCAGGAGTATGAGCGCCCCTGATTGTAGGACCGAAAGATATCATGTCGATACCTTTGATCTTCTCATAGAACAAACCACATTCCAATCCGGCATGGATAGCTCTTACCAGTGGTTCCTTTCCGAATAGTTCAAGATATGATTCGCGGGTTATCTTTAGTATCTCAGATGTCATATCCGGTTCCCAGCCCGGATAACCGTCAGAATGAACCACAACTGCTCCGGAAAGCTTCAGACACGATTCTACCATAGAGGCAGCTTCATGTTTCGATGATTCTTTGGAACTCCTCTGGGTAGTTATTATCTTAATTGTACTATTCTCACTGAATTTTGCAGAAGCAAGGTTTGATGATGTTTCAACCAGATCATCCATATCCTTCGACCATGCAATAACACCGTGTGGACAGCATGTCAACGCGTTAAGAAATTTTTCCTGACTCTCATTATCCATAACAAAAGAGGGAAGAGCAGTTTCTTTTACAAAAATTTTCAACTCTTTCTCCAGTTCTCCAAATTCATCGAGTAACAAAGAGTAAAAATCATTTATCCGGGCCATTATCCGTTCACAGGCTGTTTTATCAACCACAATTGTAGAAAAAGCTTCACGTGGTATCGCGTTCCTGAGATTTCCACCGTCAAAACCGGCTATCGAAATTTCATACTGATTTGAAATATTCCAAAGAAGCCTGCTCATGATCTTTACCGAATTGCCATACCCTTTGTGTATCTCATCACCCGAATGACCTCCATGAAGGCCGGTAACAGATATTTCAAGAGCACAACAGATGTTTTCTACACGAATCGGGTTATAATTCATTGTTGCTACAGTGTCAATACCACCGGCACACCCGATGAAAAGTATCCCTTCATCCTCCGAATCGAGGTTCAACAGAGTTCTGCCTGCAAAAAAATCAGGTTTAAGATTGATTGCTCCTGTCATACCTGTTTCCTCATCAACGGTGAACAGACATTCAATTCTTCCTGCAATCAGATTTTTATCTGTCAGAATCGCCATTTGTGCTGCTATTCCAATACCATCGTCTGCACCCAGAGTTGTGCCTCTGGCATTAACCCATCCGTTTTTTAATTCAGGTATAATAGGATCAGTTGCCCAGTTATGAGGATAATCGGCATTCTTCTCTCCAACCATGTCCAGATGGCTCTGAAGAACAACTGTTTTCCTGTTCTCCATACCGGGAGTTGGCGGTTTGATAATCAGTATATTACCAACTTCATCATCTTTAGATTCCAAATTGTTCTTCCTGGCAAAATCGATAAGATAATGTCTTATCTTATCTTCATTCTTTGATAGTCTTGGGATACTGCAAATCTCTTCAAAATAAAACCAGATCTGACTTGGACTTAATTGACTTAACACGCTCATACTTGGTAAAATGGTACGTTATTTACACAAAATTAATATTTCTTTCATCATTAAGAATCAGATGCCAACTTAAAATATGTTTTAAGGCATCTGAAAATTTGATTAAATTTGCAATTAACTTAAGCAAAGTCAAAACAAATACAAATTTTATGGCAAAACGTACAATAGTTACATTACCGGGCGATGGGATAGGAGGGGTCGTTCTGCGGGAGGCTGTCAGGGTACTCAATGCTGCCGGATTTGAAGCTGATTATGTGAACGGAGACATTGGCTGGGAATTCTGGTGCAGAGAAGGTAATCCTTTGCCACACAGGACTATCGATCTCATTGAAAAACATAAAATTGCTCTTTTCGGAGCAGTAACTTCAAAACCAAATGATGAAACAAAAGCCGAACTTAGTCCTGATTTGCAGGGCAAAGGATATACCTACTCGAGTCCTATAGTTGGTCTGAGGCAGCATTTTAATCTTGATATCTGCGTCAGGCCATGTAAATCATATAAAGGCAACCCGCTTAACTTTGTAAGAAGGGGAATAGGAAATACTATTGATGAACCTCTTGTTGATGTAGTCATATTCCGCCAGAACACTGAATGTTTATATTCAGGAGTTGAATGGACTAACCCTCCATTGCAGGTTCATCAGGCCCTTATGACTCATCCTAAATTTGTTGAAAATTTTGGGAAGGTACCTGTTGACGAACTTTCAATATCCACAAGGATATTTACAAAAAAAGCAACTCTGAGAATTCTTCAGGCTGCATTCGAGCATGCCGGAAAATTTGGGTATAAGTCAGTAACTGTCTGTGAGAAACCAAATGTAATCAGAGAGACATCGGGATTGATGTGGAAACTGGCTAAAGAGATCCGGAAGAACTCTTTCCCTGAAATCAGACTGCAGAACACAAATATAGATGCGCAGATGATGTGGCTTACTAAAAATCCCGAGGAGTTTGGTGTTATTGTTGCCGGTAATATGTTCGGTGATATTGCATCCGATGCTTTTGCAGGCCTTATTGGCGGACTGGGATTTGCATGCAGCGCTCAGTTCTCTTCCGATGGTATTGCAGTGTTTGAACCGACTCACGGGTCAGCTCCCAAATATGCCGGTTATGAGGTTTCGATAGTGAACCCAATTGCCATGATAGAATCAGCATGTATGATGCTCGATTATATTGACGAGAAGAAAATATCATCTGAAATACGTAAGGCCATTGCTGATGTAATTGAAGAAGGTAAAGTCAAAACCTATGATATGATGAAAATGTCAGGCAGGCAGGAGGTTATTCAGAATGGAGCTGCTTCAACATCGCAGATGACCGATGCAATTATAGCTAAATTAAGATAACAAAAACTTTCTTACATGACAGAAGAGGTTCAAAAACTATGGCCGGAACTTGAGTGGATCAAAGACAGTTCGCTCAGGGAAAAAACTGCTAAAACATGGGAGTTAGCACTTGAAAGAAGTGTTTTAAAAGCCGGCGATCTGGAAAGTATCCCGTTTACACTCCTTTGTGGTCCGGATCTTAAAGTTAGTTTCATGGCTCATAAAAGATGTGTGGTTCATGTTGCCAGGGCAAGTGGTGAAAAGATGAATGAGTTCTTCGGTAACAACCTGCCTGTGAATATGGATGTATTGATTTCAGGCGCGATATTGGCAGATGTTGGGAAGTTACTTGAATACGAGTTTGATAAAGATAGCAAGGCTATCCAGGGAAAATACGGACAATACCTCCGGCACCCGTTTTCAGGAGTGTCGCTGGCTGAAGAGTGCGGATTACCTCCCGAAGTGTGTCATATTATCGCGGCCCATGCTAACGAAGGCGACCTGGTGAAAAGAACAACCGAAGCATATATTGTCCATCATGCTGATTTTATGACATTCCTTCCTTTCAAAAGCAGATTAATTGTTTAACTGAATAACAGGGCGTCTGGTACAGTTGATTTATTCTGCCCCGGAGTACCAACTTATTATTACTTGTCCATATCCATTGCAGGCATCGCGTCTTTCTTTTCAATCCGGTAAGAAATTACACGGCTCTGTGCATCTTCCCATTTCGTAAAAGCTTTAATTGTGCAGGTCTCTGAAAGTTTAAATGGTTCGGTATATTGAGCGGAGTTTATGGTTGGCTCGCTGCCATCGGTAGTGTAGAATATTTTTCCACCGGGTCGGTTATTTTTAAGTTCTGCAACAAAGTTATCGGTAAACATCATGACCGGCGAGACAAGTGAAGGCGGAATAATATTATGATTTGCCTTATATACATTTTCAACACCCATCTTGTTAATCTTTCTGTCGTAAGTCATCAATCCGTTCGTCTCGGTTTCCACATCGGTGGTTTGAGTGTAGATTGTAGCGCTCAGGCCATTCTCTTTCACGAACCTGTGAACCTGGTCGTAGTATGATTCATATTTCGAGAGTAACTGGAGAGTATCCTCCATATTCCTGTATCCCCAGTTCTTCTGTTCCCATGTATGACCCTGCACAGGAAGTCCAAGCCCTCCGAATTCCCCAAGTACAATGGCTCTTTTTTCTTCAGCCGGTGGAACAACAGGATCGGGATAATTATGGATATCATTAACACTGCCTGTTCCCCTGTCGGTCCAGCCCGATGCGCTGTTAACAAGCCTTGTTGGATCATAATCTGCAATAAGTTGTGTGATTCTTCCTGTCTCAAACTGACCCCAGCCTTCGTTAAAAGGAACCCACATTATAATAGACGGATGGTTGTATTTTGTCTCGATCATACGCCTCAGTTCAAACTCGTACTGTTCTGTCGCCTCTTTTGACTTTTCGATATCCTGTTGGTTACCACCTATATATTTATCGCCGCTGGGCATATCCTGCCATACCAATATACCCAGTTTGTCGCACCAGTAATAGAAGATCCTGTTTTCAACTTTAACATGTTTTCGTAACATATTGAATCCCATCTTTTTAGTCATCTCAAGGTCATATACCATTGCCTTTTCAGCAGGCGGAGTATAAATGCCATCGGGCCAGAATCCCTGGTCGAGTGGACCATTCTGCCACACAAACTCATTATTCAAGAGCATCCTGGTAAACCCGTCGGGCGTTTTTCCAAGTGATATCTTCCTGATACCGGTATATGAGGTTACTTTGTCAATTGTTTTATTACCATCTTTCAATTCAATAGTAATATCATACAAAAAAGGATTTTCCGGTGACCAGAGTATTGGATTTTCAATCCTGACAGTAATCTCCTGATTATTTTTTCCACTTACCTCAGCGACTTTCTTTCCCTCTTTTTTTATTATGAAGGAGAGTGAGCCGGTTCCCGGATTTTTTATATCAGCTTTAAAGTTAATGGTTCCGTTATCAGCATTTGTAACAGTTCTGAAAGATTCAATATAGGATTCGTTTACCGGTTCTATCCACACCGTTTGCCATATACCTGTTGTGGGAGTGTACCATATACTGCCCGGTGAAGAAACCTGTTTGCCGCGTGGCTGGGTTCCTTTATCGGTCGGGTCCCAAACACGAACAAGCAACTCATGTACCTTCTGATCGCCAAGAGATTGTGTGATATCAAATGTAAACGGGTCGTATCCGCCGCGGTGTTTTCCGACCTCTTTCCCGTCAATCCATACGGTTGTTTCCCAATCGCCGGCTTCAAAATTCAGGAGGATATGTTTTTTACTCCACACATTTGGTATTTTAAAAGATCTTTTGTACCAGAGATTCTCATTTTCAGATACTCTTCTTTTTACCCCTGAAATAGCTGATTCAACGGGATATGGAACAAGGATTGACCCTTCCCATTTTTCTGGTTTTGTATCTTTGGGAGTAATGGCATAATCCCAGAGACCATTGAGATTTATCCAGTTAGTTCTTACCATATCGGGGCGAGGATATTGTAACCAGGGTTTTAACGGGTCAACACCGGATGCCCATTTTGTAAGAATTGGATTTTCAGCAACTTTCCACTTTATTTCATTATTAAGTGTACATGAAACACTTAAAACAAAAAGGATGAATATTGATGCAATTTTAAACTTTCTCATATCAATTGGTTTGTAAATTAATTTAACCTGAATTATTCACAAATATACTTAAAGTGCTCTTTTTCTTTGTGTTACTTTGTGATGTACTTTGTGTACCTTCGTGGTAAAAAAATATTAAACACTAAGTCGCACAAAGCATTACACAAAGGCTCACAAATACTTCATGAACGCACCCACTGGCCCCTTCTCTGATTCGCAAAGAGGGGGTAATTCTCTCATTATATACTACTTACTTCTTGCTTTTGTCTTTTTGCTTTTGTCTTTTTACTTTTGTCTTTTGTCTTTTATCTTTTTCCTTCTTACCTCAAATTAGCCAAGTTTCATTTTCTCGATCTCTTCAATATTTCTTTCGTTTGTAATAGCTTTTGCATCAGAAGTATAAAGATAGTCAATGAGATCCTGATATTTGTCCATTATTTTACCTCTCACTATTTTCATTGTTGAGTTCATAAGGCCGTTATCCTCAGTAAAGCTTTGCTCCAGAATACCTATTGCAACAGGAAGCCATCTCTGGGGAAACATTCTGCCGAATTTACCATTTATACGATATTCGTTCACCTCATTTTCGATTAATGTAATTACAATGCGTTTACCCTCTTCTGAGTCGGCAGTCAGGTCTTTTTCTTCGAGATATAATTTAAGGGCATGCTGGTTTGGCACTACAAGCGCCACTGTATAAGGTTTCTGGTTATTATAAAGCATACATTGGTCAATATATTTCGACTGTTCTGAAATGGCTTCTTCGATACTCTCAGGACTGAATTTTTCACCATCATCGGCAATAAGCAGACTTTTAAAACGGCCAAGCACGTAAATAAATCCATCTTCGGTAACATATCCCATATCGCCTGTATATAGCCATCCATCTTTGATACATTCTTTTGTGGCAGCATCATTTTTCCAGTAGCCATGCATCACATTTCCTCCTCTTATGACAATTTCACCTTTTTGACCTGTTGGAATTTCATTGCCATTATCGTCACATATTTTAAGGTCCATATTATTGACAATCGCACCGGATGATCCCAGTTTATGTCTGCTTGTGGAATTTGAAGAGATGACCGGAGAGGCTTCGGTTAATCCATACCCCTGATACATTGGGATTCCAAGTGCGTAAAAAAATCTTTGCAGCTCAATCTCCAGAAGCGCTCCACCGCCAATGAAATAGTCCAGCTCTCCTCCATAGCCTTCGCGAATTTTACTGAAGAGTATCTTATCATAAAGATCCAGCAGGGGCTTTTTCAGTTTCTGTAAACCTCTTCCTTTATTCCAGCCCTCTTTGTTATATGAATAGGAGATCTTAAGCGCATGGTTAAATAGAATCTCAACAATCTTTCCTTTCTCTTTAATTCCTTTTTCAATATTTTTTCTGAAATTTTTGGCTATGGCAGGTACGCTCATAAGAAGATTTGGCTTAATCTCTTTGAGACATGTCGGAAGGTTCCTGAGAGTCTCCATGGGGGTTTTTCCTGTTTTGACAGAGGCAATACTTGCTCCTTTTCCCATGAAGGCGAATATTCCACAAGTATGTCCAAATGAATGGTCCCAGGGAAGTATCACCAGGGTTTTATAGAATGAAGGAATATCCATCAGACTATAAGCCTGATATACATTTGTTACATAATTCCCATGAGTTAAAATGATGCCCTTTGGATCAGCAGTTGTACCTGAAGTATAGCAGATATTTGCAAAATCGGCAGGAGTGATGCTCTTGAATAATTCTTCAAACTTAGTCATATTATCAGGCGCTTCAAGCCATTCTCTTCCGATCTTCCTTACTTCATTAAAATGGATCTCATTATCTGCATACTCTTCCTGAGTGTCGAAATGTATTATTTTTTCTATCAATGGGCAATCTCTGATAACTTCTGATAATTTCTGAGCCTGAATTGAAGAAACAAGAATCATTTTTGAACCGGAATGGTTAATCCTGAATTTTATTTCATCCGGATTCAGTTTTACAGATAAAGGGACATTCAATGCTCCGGTGTACAGAATTCCCATTTCTCCTATTACCCAGCTGTTTCGGCCTTCAGAAATAAGAGCTAATCTGTCTCCTTTTTTTATTCCGAGTTTTATCAGACCGGCAGCAAATTCATAGACCTGCTTTTTAGTTTCACCATAAGTTGTACCTTCATATTTATCATTGGGTTTTTCCCACAAATAAACATTACTGCTGAACTTTTCAACGCTTTCTTCAAAGAATTGTATCAAGGATTTCATTAGCTCAGTTTTTATGATCGTTAATATTTTTAATATGCCGAATATACAAAATCCGTGCTATCTTAACATCCTGAAAACAATAATAATAAATTTGTTTGGTTTTCAATATTTTATATCTTTGATTATCGGCCTTTCAAAAATATTAAGCAACCGATTAAATTTAATTTTTAAATATTTTATTATGAGACATTTATCAGCAATTATTTTGATAGTACTTATGACGGTACTTCCATCCTGCAAATATTTTAAAGGTAAAGGATTATTTGGCAGAAAAGCCAACATTGCAGCAGTTTGGCAAGCCAGGCAGGACAGTACGCGAGTTGCCGACTCGATAAGAATAGTTCAGGATCAGTTACTGGCTCTTGAAAATGAGAAACTTGTTTCTGTACGGAAAGCAGATGATGAGAGGTTGGCATGGGAAAACAAATACAAGTATAATATCATTGTAGGCAGCTTCATCACTCCTGAATATGCAAAAGGATTTGCTGAAGTTTACAGGCAACGCGGTTATGATACGCGGATTATCAAGATAGAAGGAGCAAGGTTTGAGCTGGTATCGGCAGAAGCTCATGAGAGTTTTGGAAAAGCTGTTGCCCGGCTGAAAGAGTTTCAGGGTACAATTGAACCTGAGGCCTGGATGTATATTAAGGAATGATTCTTACTTTCTGAATATTGTCTCTTCCCTATCGGGACCGACAGAAACCAGGGTGATTGGCACGCCGGTTTGGTCCTCAATAAACTTAATATATTTTTTCAGAGACTCCGGTAACTTGCTAAATTCCTTTAATAAGGAAATATCTTCATCCCAGCCATTCATATTCGTATAGACAGGTTCAATTACTGAATCGTTACTGAATGGTATCTCACGACATTCTTCTCCATCAATTTTATACGAAGTGCATATTTTTACGGTTTTAAACCCCGACATAACATCAGCTTTAGTCATAAAGAGCTTTGTAATGCCATTAATCATTATGGAATATTTCAACGCGGGCAAATCAAGCCATCCGCAGCGTCGTGGCCGACCTGTGGTTGATCCGAACTCGCAGCCGACATTTCTTAAAGTGGCGCCTGTATCGTTGAATAATTCAGTGGGGAATGGTCCACTGCCTACCCTGGTGCAATATGCTTTAAAAATTCCGAAAATCTCACCAATAAGTTTTGGTGATATACCTAAACCGGTACAAGCACCGGCGCTGATGGTATTTGATGAAGTAACAAAAGGATACGAACCAAAATCCACATCAAGCATAGTACCCTGAGCGCCTTCTGCAAGTATTCTTTTTCCTTTTCCGGCCAGATCATTAACAAGATACTCTGTATTAATCATACGGAAATTTTTCAGCATTTCAATTCCTTCAAACCAGCCATTTTCATACTCTTTCAGATCGAATTTGAAATCATAGCTTTTCAGTATTGTCATGTGGTTCTTAATGTGGTCATTATATATCTGCCTGAAATCTTTTCGTAGAATATCCCCGACCCTGAGGCCATTGCGGCCTGCTTTATCGGTATATGCGGGGCCGATGCCTTTCAGAGTAGATCCTATTTTAGTATTGCCTTTATGTAGTTCGTAAGCGGCATCCAGAATCCTGTGACTTGGCAGGATAATATTTGCCCTTGTGGAGATAATAAGGCGTTTTGTCAGCTCACTGACAGAAGGTCCCAGCTCTTCGATTTCTTTCTTGAAAACAGCAGGATCAATAACAACGCCATTTCCTATTATATTCAATTTCTCAGAATGAAATATGCCTGATGGGATAAGGTGCAACACGTGTTTCATATTATTAAACTCGAGAGAATGACCGGCATTCGGCCCTCCCTGAAACCGGGCAATAACATCGTAGAGAGGAGTTAATACATCAACAATTTTACCCTTTCCCTCATCGCCCCACTGCAGACCTAACAGTATATCAATGTTCATATCAGATAATTATTAATATTTCTAAATTATTATAAACCAGCTAAGCATGGGGATAGGAATGGGAACAGTTTTTCCATCAGCAGAAATAGCTGCAAAGCCAAACTGGAAAGCTCTGTTGGGTCTGTTTGAAATCCTTATGCCTGGTACAAGTATAGCAAAACTTCCTTTTTTCATATAAATGAATGAATCTCCTACAAAAGACACCTTCCTGGTTATTCTGAAAAGACATCCGAATGACAATAATGGAGCACTTCCAGAGATGCTACTGTTTGTAGTATGGAGTGTGCCACTATCATTACCCGGATTACCTGAAATCATAGCATAGCCACCGGTAATATTGAAATTATTAATTGAATTACCCAATGTCATTGTAGCATAAGGTAGTGCGCCAACTGTACCCCAGTCAGCCCAACTTAAGGTTCCGGCAAGCAGACCGAGGCCAAAGTGCAGGTTTTCATTTGCACTGAAAGTTGTTTTGGCTGTCAAAGCAATAGGCACTGCAAGCCATGAAGTCATGGCACCTACTGTTAAACCATCAGAAACAGCGTATTGAATATCAGGCCCCCACCAATTGAAAAGGGCATAACCATCACCCTTACTCATCCTTAATCCATTTGTTGTCAGAAAATATCTTGATGCGAACATATTATTTCCTATTACAGCTCCCGACCTTAAATCACCGGAAGTTAACTCACGAATAGATTTTATTTCGTGTTTTGGAATATATAATCTTCCTGTTTCTTTAGTTTCTAATAATACTTCTCTATCGTCCTGACTTATAATCAGACCATAATATTCAGTGCCATCGTTTTTTGTAACGACAAAGATATTAACCGGTTGAGGGTTAACTTTCAGAGTATCCTGAGCACTAATAATCGAGCAGGAGATGATCATGAAAAATGAAAGAATTGCTGATTTGAATTTTTCAGAGATTTTCATTTTAGTATGGATTTAAAATGAATAAATACATTTCTTCCTAAATAATGAACCTTAAACCTATTTTTCTTTGTCTTCTAAGTTACCATAAATATAGAGTGAATGGTATATAGGATTAAAGTCATATAATTCACTGGCTGTTTTAATTATCTCGTGGATTCTCGGGTCGCAGAATTCAATGACTTTTCCTGTTTCAATATCAATAAGATGGTCGTGTTGTCCGCATTGGTATGCTCTTTCAAACTGAGCTATGTTCTTGCCAAACTGATGCTTGATAACCAGACTGCAGTCGAGTAGCAGCTCAATTGTATTATATAATGTCGCTCTGCTCACTCTATAGTTCTTATTCTTCATGAAAATATATAAGGACTCTATATCGAAATGACCTAGGCGAGAATATATTTCATCCAGGATAGCGAACCTTTCCGGAGTCTTCCTGTGCCCTTTCTTCTCAAGATATTCAGTGAAGATCTTCTTTACTATTAATTTGGTATCATCACTAATCATATTTGGTCTAATTTAAAATAATACAAAAATAAGTATTTTTTTCCGGATATTAGAAGTTGAAGTTACCTTAAAAGCTATTTTGAAAAGTCTTCAACCCTTTTGATATTTTCAATACCATTTATATTTGAAATTTTCAATATCAGGTTGTTAAGGTCTTTTGTATGGTGAACGTACAAATCGATCGTCCCTTCAAATATCCCGTTTTGAACGGAAATATTAATACGGGTCATATTGACTTTCAGTTCCGAAGAGATAATATTTGTAATGTCATTCACGAGCCCTATCCTGTCAATTCCGGTCATACTTATTCTTGCCAGGAACGACACCAGTTTATGCATTGCCCATTTAACGGCTATGATCCGGTTACCTTCGTTTGACATGATCCTGATAGCAACAGGGCATTTTGGTTTATGGATCAGTATTATACCTTCAGGTGAACGATATCCTGTAACTTCATCACCAGGAATAGGATTACAGCATTTAGCAATTTCATAAGATTGTTCGGCGTTATCAACATTTTCCGTTAGAAGGAATGGAATATTTTTATCAATATTTTCCCGGGTCACAATTGCATCTTTTTTTTCTTTCTTTGAACCTATCAGTTTCAATTCCCAGTATTTAATGACATTATTTGAAGGGCTGTTCTTTGTTAATTTTCTCAGATTATTAAGGTTAATTCTGCCGGTTCCTATTCCTGAATACAGTTCATCTTTATTTTGAACTTCATAGGAAAGGATTAGTTTTTTCAGAATTCCGGGATTTGAATTGAGTCCAAGCTCCTTAAGTCTGGAGTCCAGCATTTCCATTCCCACTTGTAAACTGTCTTTCGACTCGGTCTTTAAAGCATTTTTAATTGCATCTTTGGCTTTTGAAGTTCTGACAAAAGAGAGCCATTCTTTTTCGGGTTTGGCAATATCGGAGGTAATTATTTCCACCTGGTCGCCACTCATGAGAATAGAGTTTATTGGATTGAGTTTATAATTAATTTTTGCACCGATAGCTTTGTTACCTACTTCTGTATGTATTTCATAAGCAAAATCGAGAGCTGAAGCGCCTTTAGGCAAACTTATAAGGAACCCTTTTGGTGTAAAAACTATTATTTCTGAAGAGAAAAGGTTCATCTTGAACTCATCGAGGAATTCAATAGGATCCTCATAAGGATTCTCAAGCATCAGCCGGATTTTTTTTATCCATTTATCGAGTTCGTTCTCCTGTGATTCATCTCCTTTATATTTCCAATGTGCTGCGTAACCTCTTTCAGCAATCTCGTCCATTCGTTTACTTCTTATCTGAATCTCAACCCATTTACCTTCGGGGCCCATCACTGTTACATGTAATGCTTCGTAACCATTTGGTTTGGGCCGGCTCACCCAGTCGCGAAGTCTGTCAGGTTTAGGAAGATAAGAGTCAGTAATAATAGAATAGATGTTCCAGCACTGAGTCTTTTCAGGTATTCCTGTTGCCGGTTCAAATACTATCCTTACAGCAAGAACATCATAAACTTCTTCAAAAGGAATATTTTTCGCCTGCATCTTCTTCCAAATGGAAAAGATTGATTTTGGTCTTCCGCTGACGTCAAACTGCAAACCGGCCTCTGTGAGTTTTTCTATTATAGGTAAGGAGAATTTATTTATGAGAGAAACATACTTCTTCTCGCTGTGCTTTAACTTGGCGGCAATTTCGTCATATATATGTGGTTGCCGGAATTTGAAACTGAGGTCCTCCAATTCACTTTTGATAGCGTACAATCCAAGCCTGTGCGCGAGAGGGGCATAGAGAAAAATTGTTTCTCCTGCAACCTTCATCTTTTTATGATCAGGCATTGAATCGAGTGTTCTCATGTTATGGAGCCGGTCTGCAATTTTGATAAGTATGACCCTCAGATCGTCAGACAGGGTAAGTAGCATCTTCCTGAAGTTTTCAGCCTGGAGGGATGATGAGTTTTCCTTATTGTAAGTGCCGGATATCTTTGTCAGGCCATCAATCAGCAAAGCAATATTAGGATCAAAATCCCTTTTTACATCGTCCAGCGAATATTCGGTATCTTCCACAACATCATGAAGAAGCGCTACAGCAATAGATCTGGCTCCAAGTCCGATCTCTCGGTTTACTATTTTGGCTACTGAAATGGGGTGAATGACATACGGCTCACCTGATTTTCTCCTCATGTTCCAGTGAGCTTCATTGGCAATCTTGAATGCCTTGTCTATCAGCTCCCTGTCTCCCGGCTTATTGCATCTGAGAAGATTATTTACAAGAGTATCATATTCAGACTGAATATGGTTTTTATCATCATCATCAAAAATATCCTTATTCCCCATAAATTAACTTTACAACACCTTTTATGCAAGATACAAAGATAGCTTTTCCCGATCAAATTTGTTAATGAAAAATGGAAAGCGTATGTATAAATTAATTTTACCCTGATGTTTTACCCTTCAACCCCCCATAGCCGTCAACCTAAGGAATTAGTGATAATTTTTATTTCAATAACTAATGCCACGAATGTGGCCTGATATGAATAACCCCCGGCGCCAGCCGGGG